>NZ_JAOCDF010000009.1:0-85625 GCF_029840775.1 Empedobacter sp. GD03865 | reverse complement strand
TGACAGGCAAGTATTCTAACCAACTGAACTACCGGATCAAAATCTGTATCGATTTCGGATTGCAAATATAGGCGGTTTTCTGATAAAACCTAAACTTTTTTCAAAAAAAATCTCGGAAATTTTGCATCCGAGATTCTTTTATTTCAAAATCAACGATTTAATTTATTATAAAATCGCGTTTAATTTTTCTACTAATTGCTCTTTTGGAACAACTCCAACAACTTTGTCTACTACTTCTCCGTCTTTGAAGAATAAAATTGTAGGAATGTTGCGAATTCCATATTTTGCTGCAACTTCTTGGTTTGTGTCTACATCAACTTTACCAATAACTGCTTTTCCTTGATATTCTGTAGCAAGCTCTTCCACAACTGGACCAACCATTCTACAAGGACCACACCAAACAGCCCAAAAATCAACCATTGCTGGTTTTCCTGACTCTATAATATCTGATGCAAATGATGCGTCTGTTACTTCTAATGCCATAATCTTATATTTTTTTATCTAATCTTAAGTTTACAAATCTACATAAAATTTTATTCTTGAAAAATTTCGTTCATATTATCTATCAATTATTGAATAGATGAAACGAATAATTAATTCAGTTTGAATGTAATTTCCTGCAATTCATCTAATTCTTTCAACAAATCTCGACAAATGTTAATTTTGATTTTACTTGCTGGTAAATCTAAATTATTCAAATAATCTTTTGGATCAATTAATTGAATTTTTAATAATTTATCTCCTTGATATTTGAACATAATATCTGATAATTTGCTAAATGTTTCTTCCGAAAATTCTGGAACTTCAATCTTCACCGTCATTTTTTCGGCTTGCTTTTCCACAATTTCATTCAACAACAAAATATTTGTGATGTTTTTATACACGCGTCCTTGCGTTACATTTCCTTCTTTGTCTTTGAATTCTTTTTTCGAGATATTCAATTTCAAATTCAAGAACATATTTTCCTGCATAAAGTGTCTATATTTCATATAATCGCTACCAAAAACCATGATATCCATCGAATCGGTGTAATCACTAAACGTAAAAATACCAAATTCGTTTCCATTTTTGGCAATTCTATGTTGAATATTTGACATCATTCCACAAATTGAAACTTCTTTGTTGACAAAATTATCTTCATTCGCATTGATATCAGAAATACTACAATTTGAAGCCATTTTCAACTCATGTTTGAAATCATCCAAAGGATGCGAAGAAATATAAATTCCAACAACTTCTTTCTCTTTCGACAAACGTTGTAACATATTCCATTTCTCACAATCTGGCAACATCGGAACCACATCTTCTACAACAGAATCTCCTCCAAAATCACCAAATAAAGAAGTTTGAGAAGAGTTTTTTTGCTCCTGATAATTTCCTCCATATTTGATTAATTTTTCCAGATTCGTCGTTGTATTATCGATAAAAAAATAACGTCCACGATGAAATTCAAACGAATCAAAACCTCCAGCTAAAACTAAGTTTTCGATTGTTTTTTTGTTCACTGTTCTCAATTCGACACGTTTAACAAAGTCGTATATATCTTTGAACGGACCATTTGCTTCACGTTCAGAAATTATCGAGTTTACTGCGGCTTGCCCAACACCTTTTACAGCGCCCATTCCAAAACGAATTTCATAATTTTCGTTTACGTTAAACTTCGTAATCGATTCATTGATATCTGGACCAAGAACCGCCAATCCCATTCGCTTACACTCTTCCATAAAGAAGGTCACTTGCTTGATATCATTCATATTATTTGAAAGAACAGCCGCCATATATTCTGCTGGATAATGTGCTTTCAGATAAGCTGTTTGATACGCTACCCATGCATAACACGTCGAGTGCGATTTATTGAAGGCATAGGATGCAAAGGCTTCCCAGTCTGTCCAAACTTTTTCTAAAATCTTAGGATCATGCCCTTTTTCTGAAGCTTGCGCAACAAATTTTGGTTTCATTTTATCCAAGACAGCTTTTTGCTTTTTCCCCATTGCTTTACGCAAAACGTCGGCATCACCTTTCGAGAAACCTGCTAATTTTTGCGAAAGCAACATTACTTGCTCCTGATAAACCGTAATTCCGTAGGTTTCTGATAAATATTCTTCCATCGCATCCAAATCGTACTGAATTGGTTCTTCACCATTTTTACGGCGAACAAACGACGGAATATATTCGATAGGCCCAGGACGATAAAGGGCATTCATGGCAATTAAATCCGCGAAAACTGTCGGACGTAAATCCTTCATGTATTTTTGCATTCCGGGGGATTCGTATTGGAAAACCCCAACCGTTTCGCCACGCTGGAAAAGCTCATATGTTTTTTCGTCGTCAATCGGAATTTCATCCGGATTGATTTCGATTCCTGTTCTCGCTTTTACTAATTTGATGGTATCTTTAATCAAGGTTAAGGTTTTCAACCCCAAAAAGTCCATCTTCAATAATCCGGCACTTTCTGCAACCGAGTTATCAAACTGCGTTACATATAAATCTGAATCTTTAGCTGTTGTTACAGGTACGAAATTCGTGATATCATCTGGCGTAATAATTACCCCACACGCGTGAATTCCCGTGTTACGAACAGAACCTTCTAAGATTTTTGCTTGCTGAATAGTTTCCGCAGCTAAATCGTCTCCATTCGATAAACGTTTTAATTCGCTTACAGCATCAAACTCTTCTGGTTTTAAGGCTCCTTTTAATGCAGCTTCATCTAAATTGAAGATTTTAGATAACTTCATATTCGGAATCAAACCTGCAACACGGTTCGCATCAAACAATGGTAAATCCAATACACGCGCCGTATCTTTAATCGAAGATTTCGCCGCCATTGTACCATAAGTGATGATTTGCGCTACTTGATTTGCTCCATATTTATCAATCACATAATCCATTACCAACGATCGACCTTCGTCATCAAAGTCGATATCGATATCGGGCATAGATACACGATCAGGATTTAGGAATCGCTCAAAAAGTAAATCGTACTGAATTGGATCTAAATTGGTAATCCATAAACAATAAGCAACTGCTGATCCTGCCGCCGAACCACGACCTGGACCAACCGATACGCCCATTTTACGCGCCGCAGCAATAAAATCTTGTACAATCAAGAAATAACCAGGATAACCTGTTTTTTCAATTGTGGCTAATTCGAAATCCAAACGTTCTTTAATTTCGTCTGTCAATTCTGGATAACGAATTTTTGCACCTTCGTAGGTTAAATGTTTTAAATAAGCATTCTCACCTCTTTTCCCTCCATCTTCATCATCTTCTGCGTGATGAAATTCTTCGGGAATATCAAATTTTGGAAGTAATACATCTCGATAAAGCGTGTATTCTTCTATTTTATCAACAATTTCTTGAATATTAATAATTGCTTCGGGAATGTCTTGAAACAATTGTTTCATTTCTGCTTCCGACTTAAAATAATATTCTTGATTTGGCAAACCAAAACGGAATCCACGACCACGACCAATTGGCGTTGATTGTTTTTCTGCATCGCGCACACACAACAAAATATCGTGTGCATTCGAATCGTCTTGATTGATATAATACGTATTATTTGTCGCAACAACTTTTACATTGTGTTTACGCGCAAACGCAAGCAAAGTCTGATTAACACGATCTTCATCTTCTTGTCCGTGGCGCATCAATTCGATGTAAAAATCATCACCAAACTGCTCTTTCCACCAAAGTAAAGCTTCTTCGGCTTGCTTTTCACCAAGATTCAAAATTTTGTTTGGAACTTCACCTTGTAAGTTTCCAGACAAAACAATTAAATCTTCTTTATATTCTTCAATAATCGCTTTATCAATTCGAGGCACGTAGTAAAACCCATCAGTATAAGCCTTCGATGCCATTTTTGCTAAATGATGATAACCATTTTTGTTCTTTGCAAAAATTACAATTTGATAGCCATTATCCTTTTTTGTTTTGTCTAAATGATTTTCACAAACAAAGAATTCGGAACCAATAATAGGTTTTAAGATAACTTCCGTTGGTTCTGCTCCGTCAGCAATTAACTCTTCATTCTTTACTTTTGCAGCTTTATTATGATTTTGTACTTCTGCATTAAAATGAAAAGCTCCCATCATATTTCCATGATCGGTAATTGCAACTGCAGTCATTTTATTTTTTGCCGCAGCACTCACCAAATCGTTTACAGAAATAGTCGATTGAAGAATTGAAAATTGTGTGTGATTATGTAAATGTGCAAATTTTGCTTTCTCGAATTGTGCTAAAACTTCTTCCGAAATATCAATAACCTCATCTCCTCCATCTTCTTTGGCTTTAATTTTCGCAATTTCTTGTGAAGCTTTTTTAAGATTTACGTGATTTAGTCCAACTGGCTGAATATTTGTTTCATTAATTGCATTAAATCGAACAAAATATTCATCTTCAACTTCTAACTCGTTTTTTGTAAAAATACCTTTACGAATCAACTCGAAAAAACAACGCGTAGTTGCCTCCACATCGGCAGTTGCGTTATGCGCTTCGCCAAACGAAACACCAAAAAGATATTGATGCAATTCCGTTAACGTTGGTAATTTGTAACGACCTCCACGACCTCCAGGAAGTTTCAATAACTCAGCAGTCACCTCGGTACAGGTATCCAAAACAGGTTTTTCGGCTAAATTATTTTCATAATTCAGACGATAAAATTCGGCTCCCATAATGTTAATATCGAAACCTAAATTTTGTCCAACAATAAATTTAGCTTTACCTAAAGCTTCGTTGAATTTATCTAAAACTTCTTTTAATGGAACACCTTTTTCGGTTGCTAAATCAGTTGAAATTCCGTGAATACGTTCAGAATCATACGGAATATCAAAACCATCTGGACGCACCAAATAATCTTGATGTTCAATAATTTGCCCCATTTCATCGTGCAATTGCCAAGCGATTTGTATACAACGCGGCCAGTTGTCGGAGTCAGAAATCGGCGCATTCCAATCTTTCGGAAGACCAGTTGTCTCTGTATCGTATATTAAGTACATTGAGTTTTCGTTTGAATCTGTAAATTTACGAAATCTTAGCAGAAGATTTTCTTAAGATAAGTTAAGAATAATTATCTATTTTAGATGTTCAAATCAACGAAAATGAAAAATATTTTCATCATTAATGGAAGCACAAGCGAAAATTCATCTAATCAAAAAATCATAGAAAATTTTATTTCTTCTACATCTCAATATTTCAAATGTACTGTTTTTGATGAATTAAAAACTCTTCCTCATTTTGATCCAGAACGTTCTATCGAAAATACGCCGCAAGAAATACTTGGTTTTAGAACTGAAATAGAAAAAGCTGATGGAATAATTATTTGTACGCCCGAATATATTTTTAGTATTCCGAGTGGATTAAAAAATGTATTAGAATGGTGCGTTTCTACAACCATTTTTGATGGAAAACCTTTAGGAATTATCACTGCGTCTGCAAATGGAGAAAAAGGACATGAAGAATTGCAATTGATAATGAAAACGTTGATGACAAACTTCAATAATGAAACAACTTTACTCATTCAAGGTGTTAAAGGAAAAGTAAATTCGGAAGGAAAAATTATTGATAAAGTAACTTTACAACAATTGGAAGAGTTCATCGTAGCTTATAACCAACTATTAACCTAAAATATGTTTTACGTTTATACTATTGCAATACCACTTTTGATTATTTTGACTTTTTATTTCGTTGAACGAAAAATATTCAAAATAAATAACCTTCTCATTTTAGTTTTTTTATTCTGGCTTTACTTGATTAGCTTATTTTTTTTACAATATTTTAAAATTTTAAATGATTTTTGGAGTTTATACTCCATTTTACTCTTCTTACTTCCAATCACTATTATTGTATTAATTATAAAAATTGTAATGATTATTCTAAATAATTTTAAAAAATAAATGAAACAAAAACTAATCTATATACTTTATTGGTCAGCAATATTTACGGTTTCAATATCAATGTTTGTGTATGGAATTGTAAAACCTACTCAATTCACAAATATGGATAACAGCATTAATAATCATCTTTCTGAAGGTCATCGATTGATGTGGAATTTTTATAGTTTTACCAAAGGGTATCCAATAATCATCGGAATTTTTGAAGTGATTGGTGCAATCACATTACTTTTTAGAAGGACAAGAATTTTTGCATGCTTGTTATTAACTACAATTTTAATCAATATTATTCTACAAGATTATTTCTATGAAATTGTTGCGCTAAATTCTTCTATTTTTTATCAAGTTTTAGTCTTTGTTATCTTAATTATTGACAAAGAAAGAGTGATTGAAATTTTTTCGAAACTATTTGAATTAAAAACTAAACTAAAACCAAACTGGATTCTAATCATTATAAGTTTTATACTTGCAATTGGCTTTAAATTTATTGAAACAAAAGTTTTATAACCAAAAAAGATGAACTTAATTCAGTTCATCTTTTTCTAAAATTTCTTCCGACTCAAAACTCATTTTAAGTTTGATGAGTTCATCTTTTATATTTTCTAATCGCTTCACAACATCTATTTCATCTGTTGTTGTCGCAATTCCTTTTTTACCAATCGCTTGTTTTGCACCTTCTAACGTATAGCCTTTTATTTTTACCAAATAATAGATATTCTTGAAACAATCAATATCATTTTTGGTAAATAATCGATTTCCTTTTTTGTTCTTTTTGGGTTGAATAATTTCAAATTCTTTCTCCCAAAATCGAATCAACGATGCATTTACATCAAAGGCTTTGGCGACTTCGCCAATCGAGTAATATAGTTTATCAGGCAGGTCTACGTTCATTATCAGCGTTTAATCCAAAGATAATGACAATTTTTTAGAGTTTTGATAAATTTTAATGAAATCGTCTGGATCTACATCATTGTAGAAATACATAATTGGATCTACAGGTTCTCCATTCTTGTGAATTTCGTAATGCAAATGCGCTCCTGTCGACAATCCAGTCGTCCCAACATAACCAATTACATCGCCTCTTTTCACTTTTTGTCCACTACGAACTTTCGCACGAGACATGTGAGCATACAAACTTTCGTAACCATTTCCGTGTTTCAAGACCACCATATTTCCGTAACCCGAATTAAATTCAGAAACTTTTACAGAACCATCTCCAGTTGCATAAATTGGTGTTCCTGTAGAAGCTGCAAAATCTAAACCTTTGTGCATTTTATTCACTTTCAAAATTGGGTGAAAACGAGATCCATAACCAGAAGCTAATCTACTTACATATTTATCTGCAACAGGTTTTAGTACTGGCATTGATGATAAATTGGCATCTTTAACACCAGCCGAACGAAATACTTCGTCCAACGATTTTGATTCAATTTCAATTTTATCAATCAATTTTTCGATATCTTCTGCTGTATAATTATCAATTTCTTTGTTTACAGAATCGATATTTTCATTGACACGCATATCATAAATTGTACGATAAATATTACGATCTTTTTCTTCGATTTCTGTCAAAGCTTCTTCAACTTCTTTGAATTTTTTATGTAATTGCTGATTTTCATTTTCCATTCTTTCCAACTCAGCCAATAATTTGCTTTTGTCGTCTTTGAATTTTCCTGCTCTTGATGCGTATTCAGAATCATTAAAATGATATCCAATCATTCCAGCAGATATTGTCGATAGACATAAAAATAGTAATATGTATAATGCTGTTTTAGGAGTTTTTTGGACTCTTTTCTTCGCCCAACTCATCAAAAATTTCACAGAATTATACTTATAGTTTTTATTTTCCATTACTTAACCAACCTTTTATTATCTTTGTAAAACGTTTGCAAAGTAACGAATATTGTACGAGTAAACTTGTTAATCAAATGATAAAAATAATTTAATTAGATGAAATCCAAAGATATAAGAAAAGAATTTCTGCATTTTTTCGAAACAAAAGGCCACTTAATAGTAGACTCTGCGCCGATTGTTTTGAAAGACGATCCGACATTAATGTTCAATAATTCGGGGATGGCACAATTCAAAGAATATTTTTTAGGAAACGGAACTCCAAAAAGTAATCGTATCGCGGATACACAAAAATGTCTTCGTGTTTCTGGTAAACATAATGATTTGGATGATGTAGGAAAAGATACTTACCACCACACGATGTTCGAAATGTTAGGAAACTGGTCTTTTGGTGATTATTTCAAAAAAGAAGCAATCGCTTGGGCGTGGGAATTACTAACAGAAAAATACGGAATCTCTAAAGATCAAATTTATGTAACCGTTTTTGAAGGTGATAAAGGTGACGGAACATCATTAGATGAAGAAGCATTAGAACTTTGGAAACAACATATTGCTGAAGATAGAATTCTTTACGGAAATAAAAAAGATAATTTCTGGGAAATGGGTGATATCGGACCATGTGGACCATGTTCTGAAATTCATGTTGATATTCGTCCAGAAGCTGATCGTTTAGCTGTTGATGGTAAAACATTGGTTAATATGGATTATCCACAAGTTATCGAAATTTGGAACTTGGTATTTATGCAATATCAACGTAAAGCGGATGGTTCTTTAGAATCTTTACCGGCTCGCCATATCGATACAGGTATGGGATTTGAGCGTTTGGCAATGGTTTTACAAGGAAAATCATCTAACTATGATACAGATGTTTTTCAACCAACAATTCAAAAATTAGAAGAAATTTCTGGTGTAAAATACGGAACAGCAGAAAAAACAGATATCGCTATTCGTGTTGTAGTTGACCATTTACGTGCAGTTTCTTTTGCAATTGCAGACGGACAATTACCATCAAACACAGGAGCAGGATATGTAATTCGTCGTATTTTACGTCGTGCAATTTCTTACGGATATCGTTTCTTAGGTCTTAAAGAACCTTTTATCTATAAATTATATCCAATCTTGAAAGCTGAAATGGGTGATTTCTTCCCAGAATTAGTGAAACAAGAAACAATTGTAACTGGCGTTATTCGCGAAGAAGAAGCATCTTTCTTACGTACAATTGAACAAGGATTAAATCGATTAAATCAAATCATTGAGCAATTAGGAGATTCTAAAGTTGTTCCTGGTGATGTGGTTTTCGAATTATATGACACATTTGGTTTCCCCGCAGATTTATCTCGTATTGTAGCAGAAGATCACGGTTTCACAATTGACGAAGCTGGTTTTGAAGCTGAAATGGCGAAACAAAAAGAACGTTCGAAAAAAGCAACTGCTTTAGTAACGGATGACTGGGTTATTTTAGATGATAAAGGAAAGGAAACCTCTATCGCTTATGATAACACAGAAGCTGAAGTAAAAATTACACGTTACAGAAAAGTAAAAAATAAAAAAGGAGAATTTTTCCAATTAGTATTCAACCAAACACCATTCTATGCAGAATCTGGAGGACAAATTGGTGATACAGGATTTATTTCTACTTTAAATGAAACAATTGAAGTTGTTGACACGAAAAAAGAAAACAACTTAGTGATTCATTTTGTTGAAACTTTACCAGAAAATGTAAACGCTACATTCAATGCGAAAGTTGATAAAGAAAAACGCAACGAGACAACGAAAAATCACTCTGCAACACATTTAATGCATGAAGCTTTACGCGAAGTTTTAGGAACGCACGTAGAACAAAAAGGTTCTTATGTGGGAGATGATTATTTGCGTTTTGACTTTTCTCATTTCTCTAAAATGACAGATGAAGAATTGGCAATTGTTGAGCAAAAAGTAAATGATAAAATTGCGGAAGCTTTACCATTAATCGAAAAAAGAGATTGTGACATCAACGAAGCTATCTCTGAAGGTGCAATGGCTTTATTTGGTGAGAAATATGGTGATAAAGTTCGTGTTATTCGTTTTGGATCTTCAATCGAATTATGTGGTGGTACACACGTAAAAAACACAGCGGATATTCGTCTGTTCAGAATTTTATCTGAATCTTCAACGGCTGCTGGTATTCGTCGTATCGAAGCAATTACATCAAATAAAGCGATCGAAGCATACAAAGATGCTGAGAAAAACTACAATGATGTTTTAGCTGCACTTAAAACGAAAAATGATGCGGTAAAAGCTGTTCAACATTTATTAGATGAAAATGCTGAATTGAGAAAGCAATTAGAATCTTTTGTTGCACAACAAGCTGCTGCTGAAAAAACAACTTGGAAAGCTGCTGTTAAAGAGATTAACGGTGTTAATTTCTTAGCGGTTAAAACGAATTTAGATACAAATGCAGCGAAACAAAATGCAATTGATTTAACAAAAGAAATCGAAAATGCATTTATCGTTGTTGGTACGAATGATGCGTTAAAACCATCGATTACAATTTCTATCGCGAAAAATCTTGTAGATGAAAAAGGTTATAACGCAGGACATATTGTAAAAGAAATCGCTAAGCACATCAACGGTGGCGGAGGTGGACAAGCTTTCTTAGCTACTGCAGGTGGTAAAGAGGTTTCTGGATTAGATGCTGCACTTAAACAAGCAGAAGATTTTGTTAAATAACAAATCTCGATCATAATATTTAAAAGCGACTTGGTTTATCAAGTCGCTTTTTTTATTTTTATAATTCTATTTAGATTTAACACTTTTAACTTTTTTAATCTTGAAAGTCATCAAATTATTGATTGCCGTAAGCATCGTTGCAATTGTTTGAGGAACAACTTTTCTCGGAATTCGTGTAGCAGTAGAAACCATTCCAGGCTGGTTTGTAGCAGGAATTCGTCAATTTTTGGCAGGAATTATTATGCTAATTATTTTACTCTCAAAAAAAGAATTAAAATGGATTGTCTAGAAAAATTTGTCTTATCAACTTATATTTTCAAGTTTGATGTTAATCGCTGCAAATGGTTTAACTACTGTTGCAGAAGAAAATTTATCGAGTAGTTTAGCTGCATTAATTAGCGCAACCTCACCTATTCTCGTTTTTCTAAGAAGTATTTTTATTGGCTTACAAAAATTCAGTTAGCGTGGATTATTAGGTGTTTTACTTTATTTTGGGGGTGGAATATTTATTTTTTGGTAGGGAAATCAAGAATTAGCAAATCTAGCATATAGAACTGGAATTATTTTACTTTTTTGTGCAATTACAGGTTGGGCAACAGGAACTATTTTCATTAAAAAAATGAATATTCAATCCAAAAATATTTCTCTCAATCTTTTTTACCAATTTATATTTGCTGGAATTGTTTAAATTATTTTTGCTTTCGCTTTTACAAAAAATTATAATTTCGAAAATTGGAGTACAAAAAGTATTTCTGCCATGCTTTATTTAGCTGTTTTTGGTTCTGTGATTACGTTTTTTTCATTTCATTATGCGTTGACCAAAATTTCTCCAATACAAGTTTCTATTCTTTCTTATTTCAATACGATTATTGCAATAATTTTGGGTTGGTTAATATTAGACGAACAAATTTCATCAAAGTTTATCGTCGCTACTATTCTAATTATTCTTGGTGTTTTTATTATTAATTATAAGCCAGAAATGTTCAAAACTAAACGTTTAAAAGCAGATTAAGAGTTACGTAATAAAATTTATTTTAATATTTTTAACATAATTTAACAACTTAATCTATGATTGAAATATACAAACGAGTAATGTTTGACAATTACGCCAATTTCTCGGGAAGAGCCCGCAGAAGCGAATTTTGGTATACAACTTTAATTAATACTATATTTTTTATAATATCTTTCATTTGTTTATTTAAATTTATAAATATATCAGACATAGTTTCATATACTATTGGAGGAATAATAGTTTTATTTTTTTTTATAACTCTTATACCAAGATTAGCTTTAATAAGTAGAAGATTGCATGACACAGGAAAAAGTGGATGGTTCTATTTATTAACTTTTATACCTGGAGGAAATCTTATTTTATTAATATTTTTTATTATGGATAGTCAACCAGGTTCTAATCAATGGGGACCAAACCCAAAAGAAACTGATGATTCTATCAACGAAATAGGAAACGATTTAATCGAAAGATATTAAAATTAAAAAGCGAGATTAATTCTCGCTTTTTAATTGGATCAATTTTATCCATTGTTTTAGATTATATCGTCTAAAAATTCCTAAATAACGTTGATTAAAAGAGTTCACCCAAATCGAATTGTCTTCACAATAAATCACAACTGTTTCGATATAATCTCTTCTTCGGTAATTGTATTTATAAAAAATATTTCGTTCCGAATATTCAAAAAGAAACAAACCTTCTTCATCCAACGATTCGGTAAAATTAAGTTGTCGCTGAGCTAATTCTTTGATTAAATTAATATTCTCACTTAACGATTTTGATGTTTTAATTTCTACAAAAAATCTATCATTAATTGTCGTTATTATTCGGATTCCAAAAATTAAAATCATTGAAATAAAAACAATATTCATTTCACTTGATGCATAAATAAAGAATAAAACAAGTGCAAACATCAGCCCAAAATCTAAATAATTCCAAATTTCGAAAGGTAGAAAATATTTATCACCAACCTTTTTGAGTTTTGTTTTATGATGAAATGTGGAAAGATCATTTGTATTCATAAGTTTTAGATTTCTCTTAAAAATAAGAAATATTATCGAATTGAAACAATCTTAAATGAATAACAATTAACTATTTTTATTAAAATAAGAAATTTTAATTATAAAACAAAAACATTCGAATCATTTTTGTAATTTTGCACCTCAAAAAATAAGTAATAAATACAATTCAATAAAATGGCAAACATTACATTTACAATGATTAAGCCTGATGCAGTTGCAAAAGGACACATCGGAGATATTTTAAAAGACATTACTGACGCTGGTTTCAAAATTAAAGCGGCTAAAATGACTCAATTAGCAAAACAAGATGCTGAAGCATTTTACGCTATCCACGCAGAGCGTCCTTTCTTCAAGGATTTAGTAGAATTCATGACTTCTGGACCAATCGTTGCTGCAGTTTTAGAAAAAGACAACGCAGTTGCTGATTTCCGTACTTTAATCGGTGCTACTAACCCAGCTGAGGCTGCAGAAGGTACAATCCGTGCTAAATATGCTGAATCTATCGATGCTAACGCTGTTCACGGTTCTGATTCTGACGAAAATGCTGCTATTGAAGCTGCTTTCCACTTTGCTGCGAAAGAAATTTTCTAATCGAATAAGATTACAAAACATTATACAAATCCTTCTGAAAATATTCGGAAGGATTTTTTTTGGCTCAAAATTTACTTACCTTTAAATCAAATTCTAAAAAATGAAAAAAATAATTTTAGCCACATTTACAATCGCAGCTTTTGTTGTGTCAAGTTGTAAAAGCGAAACAGAACCTGTAAAAAATGATGTAGAAAATGTAGAAGATTCAGTAAAAGTTGAAGCAAAAACTGCCGAAGAATCTATTCAATACGAAGGAGCTTACAAAGGAATTTTGCCTTGTTATGAGAAAGATTGCAAAGAGGTTGAAATGGAAATAAAATTATTACCAAACAAAGGATATGTCTATTCTACAAAACGTCTGGGGTTAGATAAAATGGCAATTATGACATCTGGAACTTTTCAGTTTAAAGAAGATGGAAATACAATTGTTTTTCCTGAAATTGCCAATGTTCCGAATGCTTTTTTGGTTGAAGAGGGAAAAATTACTCAGTTAAATAAAAATCAGAAGAAAATAGAATCGGCCGATTCTGCTAAATTTGTTTTGACAAAAGAAAAATAGATAAAAAAAGGTTTCGATATGAAACCTTTTTTTATTGTAATAATTTTAGATTCTTTGATAAACTCAGAATAATTGTTTTCAAAACTCTGATAAAGTAAATGTCATTCCGACGAAAGGAGGAATCTGAGATTCTTCATTCCACTTACGTTGCATTCTGACTTATTATCCATAAGTCATGTTGAACTCATTTCTACATCGCATTATACAAAGTATTTTACCTCAACTCCAATCGACAAACGAAGTTTACTTTTTCTTGATTAACAACTTTAAACTGAATTAAATTCTTAGTTTCTAATTTCTGAATTTCTATTTTGTCATGTAAACTTAATTCTTTCAAGAAATTCATATCAATCGCTTTGATACGATGTTTGAATATTATTTCAGGATCAATAGTATTCAAACACCAATCCAAATATTTGGTATTATTTGCGTGTTTTACGATATCTAAATCAGAAAACTGAACTTTATATTGAATAACTTCTGTTGGTTCAAAATCGATGTTCAAAATCGAATTTTCGATTTCAGTTGGTTTCAGATTTGGAAAACGTTCAATGTGAGATGAATCAAGTTGAAGAATATCCGGACGACGTTTTTCTGTATTGAAAACCGCCCACAAACTTGAAGCGCCAATTAATTTTTTTCCATTTTTCTCAATCGTAAAATCACGAATAGATTTTGCTCCTTTCAGCACTTCAATCCACGTTTTTACATCAACAAAATCTGTCCAAGAAGGTAATTCATCAATTTCTATTCGAAGTCGATTCATTACCCAAGATTGGTTAAATTCTTGTAAATCAAAAAAACCTAAACCTCCTTTTATCGCATGTTCTGAAGCTGTTAATTGAAAAAGATTTGCCATTTCAGACAATTTCATTTTACCAGTCGGATCACATTGAGAAAAATAAATTTCCCAATTTTTCGTATAAATTGATTTAAAATCTTCTGCTATTGGCATCGATAAAGCTTTGAATCTATTATGCTGAAATTATTTACCTAATTTCTTTTTCATATCCGCCATCATAACCGCAGCTACACCAGCTTCAACTCCTTTATTTCCATGTTTTCCGCCAGAACGATCAATTGATTGCTGTTCATTTTCGTCTGTTAAAACACAAAAAATAATTGGCATATTGTGTTTGATATTCAAATCTTTTACACCTTGCGTCACACCTTGACAAACATAATCAAAATGCGCTGTTGCTCCACGAATCACACATCCAACAACGATAATTCCGTCCAAATCTGGATGAGTTTGCGCAACTTTATCAGCTCCATAAATCAACTCAAAACTACCAGGAACTTCATATAAAGTAACATCATCAGGATTTGCGCCCAAATCAATCAATGTATCTTTTGCTCCATCTCGCAAATTAAATGTGATATGATTATTCCATTCAGATGTAATGATTGCAAACTTAGAGCCCGCTACATTTGGTAATTCTGCTTTATTATATTGAGATAAATTTTTATTTTCTGTTGCCATTTTGTTTAAAATTTGAATGGTAAAATTACAAAAATGATTTAGGATAAACTTTGATTTGAATCAATAAAAAAAGCCGAACAATTTGTTCGGCTTGTAATTATCTTTTGAAGTGAATTATTTTGCAGTTTCAGAAGCGTATTTTAAACGCTCAATAAACTTCGCAGTTTCACCATTATTTGCATTTGGATATTTATCCTCTAAAGCTTGAAAATATTTTAAAGCATCAGCATTTTTACCTAATTCCATTGCAATTTCACCTGCTTTTGTGTAGTAAGTTGATTGTAAAGTTTCAACTTCTGTCGCTTCAGCAGCTTTTACATAGTAAGGTAAACCTTCTTCTAATTTGTTAGAAGCAACTAATGCATTTCCTAACATACCATATTTTTGCGCCAACATTACATTGTCATCTGTGTCAAAATCTTCTAATAATTTTACCGCAGATGCGTAATCTCCTAATTTATAATAAGAACTTGCCGCTTTGAAACGTGCTAAATTACCAGCATCAGTATTTCCATATTCATCAACAATTTGTTGTAAACCTTGGAAACTTCCTGCGCTACCATTAAGAGCAACGTTAATAGAATCTTGATCAAAAAGACGTTCTGCTTGAACCATTTCTTTGAAAGCGTCTTCTGATTTAGGTTCTACGACTAATTTTAAGTAAGCAAAATAACCTAAAACAGCTACAATAATTACTCCTAAACCAATACCAATTGCTTTAGCATATTTTTCAACAAAAAACTCTACGTTGAAAGCTGTTCTATCTAATTTTTCTACGAATTGCTCTGTAGCAAATTCTTCTTTTTTATTATTTTTTGCCATTTTAATAATTTACGAGATTGCAAAAATACAATTTGGAACAAATATATCCAATAAATTTATTTACAAACAACCTTTTAGAATAAATATGCTACTGATAAGTTTAACATTTGCGGACGATTTTCTGTTCTATATTGTCCATTTGATCCGTTCAAAATGTCAGATCCAACTTTTCCTAAACCGAATTCGTAACGTAAATCGAATAATAATTTAGAAACTTCTACACCTGCACCAATTTGCATTCCGACATTAAATTCGTCTTGTTTTGCAGTTGTAAAATCTTTTACAGATAATTTATCATCAAAATAGTAAGAGAAAACTGGACCAGCTTGAATATGTCCGATTCCTAAAAATCTTTTTCCAACATTTACAGGAATATCCATACGTTTTTTAGTTACATTCAGTTTTTGTCCATCAACATCATATTCATTTTTGAATTGCGTATACAATAACTCTGGTTGTATGTAAATTCCTGCTAAAGAGACACGAGCTAAAGCACCAGCTTGAAACCCTGCAGAAGCTTTCCCATCTTTCTTGGAAATATTTCCAGCATCTTCCCAAACTTTTCCTTTATCTGTATTGAAAACAGCTCCTCCTTTGATACCAAAATTGATATTTTGTGCTGTTGCAAAATTTGCAGCTAAACCTACAATTGCAGTTAAAATTAATTTTTTCATAGAATTTTTATTTTTATTGATTTTTATTGTTTTTCTTTTAATAGAGCTTCTCTCAATTTCTTGAAAAGATTTGACGAATATACAAAATCAATTACATTCGGATTATCAGCCACCAGAATCTCTTCTTTCGTCCCTTCCCATTCTAAGAAACCGTTTTTAAGAAATACGATATGGTCACCGATTTCCATTACCGAGTTCATATCATGTGTATTGATAATTGTAGTAGTATTTAATTCCTTTGTAATATCGTAGATCAATTGATCAATTACCAAAGCTGTTTTTGGATCTAGACCTGAGTTTGGTTCATCAGCAAATAAATATTTTGGATTATTTACAATCGCGCGCGCAATCGCCACACGTTTTTGCATTCCTCCAGATATTTCTGACGGATATTTTTTAAGCGCTGTACGAGCTATTTCTACACGATCTAACACTTCACGCGCACGTTTTTCGGCATCAGCATTTGACATATCCGAAAACATTTGCAATGGAAATTTTACATTTTCTACAATATTCATCGTATCATACAAAGCCGAACCTTGAAAAACTACTCCAATTTCTGAACGTAAACGTTGTTTTTCTTTGTAATCAAACTCGATCATATTATCTCCTTCGTACAAAATTTGACCTGAAGTTGGTGTTAATAATCCAATCAAATTTTTCAAGAAAACTGTTTTTCCAGAACCACTTTGACCAATAATCAAACTAACTTTTCCTTTCTCGAAAGTGACAGAAAAACCTTTCAGAACTTCTACTGCATCAAATGATTTTCTGATATCTTTTACTTCAATCATTAGCTCAAAATTGTTTGTGTTAATATTAAGTTGATCACAATAATTGCTACTGATGTCCATACAACAGCTGTTGTTGCAGAACGACCAACTTCTAACGAACCTCCTTTTACTTTATAACCATAGTATGCCGGAATTGTTGCGATAACAAACGCGAATACCATTGTTTTAAGGAATGTATAGACAAACAATTTTGTTGCCATATTCATTTGTAAACCTGTAATAAAATCGGCTGCCGACCATAGTTTTGTAAAAACTCCAATATAATAACCGCCTAATAATCCAAATCCGATAGAAATCATAACCAATAAAGGATTGAAAAATACACAGGCGATAATTTTTGGTAAAATCAAGAAGTTTGCAGAATTGATTCCCATAACATCTAACGCATCAATTTGTTCGGTAACACGCATGGTTCCGATACTCGAAGCGATATACGAACCTACTTTACCAACTAAAATTAGCGACATAATGGTTGGAGCAAACTCTAATACCAAAACCACTTTGGTTGCATAACCAATGTAGGCATCTGGAACAGGAATAGAAGCTCCCTGAAAGTTTTGCGCCATTTGTATTGCTACAACTGCACCCATAAATGTTGAGATAAAGGTTACAATCCCTAAAGAGTTGACACCTAAATCATATATTTCTCTAACGGTCAATTTCCAGAAAACGCTCAATTTTTGAGGTTTGCTAAATACTTTACCCATAAGCATAAAGTATGACCCTAAATTTTCGATTAGTTTCATTACGACAAAATTAATATTTTTATTGGAAAGGCTTTTTATTTATCTTGCACAATGTGAATTTAGAACATTTAACTTCTTATCTCCCTCATAATGCAGACTTGTATGTAAAAAAGTGGTTAGAAAATCATTTTATAACGTTAAAAATTACAAGAAGACGTGAAACTAAGTTGGGAGATTATCGCAAATTGGTCGAAAATAATCGTCATCAAATTACAGTGAATGGCGACTTAAATCAGTATGCTTTCTTTTTTGTTTTTACACATGAAGTGGCGCATCTCAAAACTTTTGTTCAGTTTGATTCGCGTAAAATAAATCCGCATGGAAAAGAATGGAAAACCATTTTTGGGCATTTATTATTAGAATCTCTTCACATTTATCCCGAAGAATTGCAACCGTATATTCTTCATCATGCCAAACATCCGAAAGCGAGTTTAGGAGCAGATATTAATATCTCAAAATATATTATAGATGATAAAAATCCTGCTCAAATTTATCTTGAAGATTTGGAGGATGGTACAATATTTTCGATAGGAAAAAGAATCTTTAAAAAAGAATCTAAAAGAAAATTAAGGTATCTTTGTTTAGAGTTGAAAACCAAGAAAAAATATTTGATAAACGCAACTGCAACTGTAAATAAACTTTAAAAGACAATCATGAATAATAAAGATAACTACGCTGTTATCCTTGCCAGTGGTACAGGAGTGAGATTATGGCCTTTGAGTACAATTAAAAAACCAAAACAATTTCATGATTTATTAGGAATAGGAAAAACTTTTATTCAATTAACGTATAATCGCCTTAAAAAAGTCGTTCCGCAAGAAAATATTTTCATTGTAACTATTCAAGATTATAAAGAGATTGTAAAAGAACAATTACCAGATTTTGAGGATAAAAATTTTATCATCGAACCAAGAGTCATGAATACCGCAGCTTGTAATTTATTGGCCGCAATGACAATCCAACAATTTAATCCAAATGCAAAATTGATTATTTCTCCTTCAGATCATTTTATTTTTGATGAAGATGAATTTGTAGAAAAAGTAAATCTTGCTTTCGAAGATGCTGATAACGATCGATTGATTACTTTGGGAGTAGCTCCAACGCGACCAGATGTTAATTACAGTTATATTCAGTTCATCGAAAATACAACACCTATAAAAAAAGTAAAATCTTATATCGATAAACCTGATTTAGAATTTGCTGAATCTTTTATAACGAGTGGTGAATTTATTTGGAATACAGGAATCCTTATTTGGTCTGTAGATAGTATTGTAAAAGCTTTTCAACAACATTTACCTTCGATGAAAGAAACTTTGAAAAAATATTTTAATCTTGAACGTTCTTTACAAAATACAGAAACTTTAAAACCTGTTTACACAACGTTAGATGTAACTTCTATCAACAAAGGAATTTTAGAGCAAGCAGATAATGTTTATGTCATTCCGACAACTTTTGGATGGAGTGATATTGGAACTTGGTCGGCAATCAACGAAAAGTATAAATATACAGGTGAAGATCAGGACGAAAATCACAATACATTATTATGTAAACATTTTTCTGGTTACAACGCCAAAAATAATTTCATTTATTCTACGCAAGACAAAGCTATTATTATTGATGGATTAGATAGTTATGTGGTTATTAATTCGGAGAAAGGATTACTCATTTGTCCTCGAAGCAATGTACAGTTTATAAAAACTTATGTGAGCGATTTGAAATTACAGAAAAACGGAGAAAAATATTGTTAAATAAAAAAATCTCTTCAATATTATTGAAGAGATTTTTTTATGTATTTATAATTTTAATATTTATCGAAGTGTAATCACATTTTGACCAACTTTGTATCCATTTTGGTAAATATCGATTTTATATTCACCTTTTGGAAAGTCATAATCAACCCAGTCAAAATTAACTCTTGAACCAGACATATTATTGTAATTAACTTTTACACGATCAGAATATTCTACAGAAGATCCTGAACGTAAAGTTGTTTCACCAGCATCAGCACCTTTAAATTTTCCTATCTCGCCACTTGGTTTGTAAATAGAAACATACAATTCTTTGGTTTCAGAAGTTGCATTCAAGTTTTTATCCAAATCGAAAGATACTCTAACTTTATCAATTCTTCTTGCTCGCGTTGTTTCCACTTCTTTTCCGCTTGATTTTACTCTCAAACCTTTAATCGTATAATTTGAAATCGATAAAGTAGAATTTGTCTCTTTGATTAAATTCTGATGATTTTCTTTTTCAGTACTCAAATTTGATTCAACAGTTTTTTTCTGCTCATTCAAATGAGAATTTTCCGAAGTTAACTCTGTATTCTTGTTTGTCAGCTTTTTATTTTCGTCTTTCAAGCGAACAATTTCTTCTTTATAAACTTTAATATCTGCTTGTAAAGAGGTTATCAAACGTTTAGCACGCTGCAACTCTCCACTTGTAATTCCTTCTTTATTTAAGATTGATTGAATTTCTTTTTGTTTCTCCAAAATCAATCGATCTTGATAACTTAAAGAAGAATCTTTTTTTACAACACGAGTTTTAGCATCATCAAAATCAGATCTAATTATACGTAATTCTTGTTTCAGAATTTCTCTAGATCGTTCCAAATCATTGATATCACTTTGCATTTCTATCGAAGATTTTGCATTTGCTTCTTTAGAATATACAATATACCCAATAGCTAATAACAGGGCTACTGCTAAAACAGCAATAATAATATTCTTTACGAATTCATTTTTATGTTTAGGGTTTGTAGAGGGTTCAAGATCTTTGTATTCAGTCATTTTAATTATTTCGAGGAAAAATTATTAAATCAAAAATTAAACCAATTTTATAATAATTAATAACTAATGTTAAATTTAACATTTACAAATTGTAATAAAACTTGATAAATAAAGACTTTTTAATCGTTTGTCTCTTTTTTAATGTCTTCAGAAGCTTCGTCTAATTTATTTTCGGCTTTTGTTTTTAACTCATCAGCTTTTTCTTCCAATTCTGTTTTTTCTTCTTTAAAAGTTTCTTTCAAATCCGAAACTTTCTCTTTCACAAAAGCACTTGTTTCTTTCATTTGCTTTTCCGCAATATCTTTTACTTCGTTATAATCTTGTTTCGATCTTTCTTTAAAATCTCTAGCGGCTTCTTTCGATTGTTCTTTCAAATCACCCGAAGCATCTTTTATATTATTGATTGTTTTACGCGCAAAATCCGATGCGTCATCTGCAATCAATGTTCCTGCTTTTTTTACAGTTGCCGAAACATCGTCAAATTTATCTCCCGCAACATCAATCGCAGTTTCAGTTTTTCCTAAAATTCTTTTCAAAAAAGTTCTAAGTCCCATAATAATTTATTTTGTTGATTATTTTCAGTTTAAATTTACAGCTTCATTCGCAATTTTAGAATGAATTAATTTAATTTTTTATTTAAAAATATGAATTTCAACTATTTTAAACGATATTATCTCCGAATTTTAATGTTCAGTTTACTAACTATTTTTAGTTGTAATCCGAAGAAAAATCAATCCGAAACACATCAAAATACTTCATCCGAAGAAATATCCTTCAAATATTCGACCAAAAATAAAAACTTTGTCAGCGCACATCGTGGCGGAAGTGGAATACATGGTTTTCCCGAAAATTGTATCGAAACTTTTGAACATCTTTATCAAAAAGGAATTCAAATTTTTGAGATTGATGTTGCCGAAACAAAGGATAATCAACTTATTTTAATGCACGATAATTCGTTGCAACGAACAAGCACAGGGCGACAAGATGTCAATCAAGTTGACTTAAAAACCATTAAGGAATACTTTTTGGTAGATGATTTTGGACAACAAACGTCATACAAAATTCCGACTTTTGCAGAAGCGCTAAATTGGGGGAAAAGTAAACCGATTTATTTTATGGTTGACATCAAAAAAGGTGTTGATTATCGTGATATTGTGAAGACAATAGAACATGTAAACATGCAAAAACAGGTTGTTTTGGTGACGTATACAGTTGGTCAAGCGAAAAAGTTGCATCAACTTGCGCCAGATATGCTATTGTCTGTTTCGATGCGAAACGAACGCGAATTTAATGAAATGATGAACAGCGGAATTCCGACTGACAAAATGGTTGCCTTTACAGGAACTCGACGCAATGACAAATCATTTTTAAACAAAATTCATGACAAGGATATTTTGGTCATTTTTGGGACGTTAGGAAACTTAGACAAAAGTGTTTCGGCGAGAAATGGACAACTTTACCGCGATTTAGAAAAAGATGGTGTCGACATTTTTGCAACAGACAGAGCAATGGATGTACATCAAACGATTAATAAAAATTAAATGGAAACAATATCACTTAAGGATTCAAATTATTTTTCAAAATTGATGCTAAATTATATCAATCAAGACGAGGATTTGAAAAACTTCTACAACCTATTTCCAACCAAAGAAAACTATATAAAACAAGCGAAAAATAAGCTTGGACATTATAAAAATAGAGCAATTCTTGTTGAACAAATTTCGAAACAATTAGGTCATTTAGATTTATCGGAAAAGCAACAAAATAATCTACAAAAATTAAGAGAAAAGAATACAGTAACAATTACGACTGGACATCAATTAAATTTATTTACAGGTCCAATTTTCTTTTTTTATAAAATTTTGCAAGTTATCAAAGCATGCGAGGAATTGAATAATGAACAAAGTGAAATCAATTTTGTTCCGATGTTTTGGATGGCGACAGAAGATCACGATTTCGAAGAAATTAATCATTTCAAATTTGGAGATCGAATTATTCATTGGGAAAAAGAGTTTGGCGGACCAGTTGGACGTTTATCAACAGATGGTTTACAAAAAGTTTTTGATTCATTTTTGTCATTAATTCCAAACGGAAAAAAGAAAACTGAATTGCAAAATTTGATTGAAGCATCTTATTTATCGAATGATAATTTGACAGACGCAACACGAAAATTGGTTCATTTATTATTCAAAGATCTTGGATTGTTGATGATTGATGGAGATGATAAAGAATTGAAAAAATTGATGATTCCAACTTTTGAAGAAGAATTAATTCAGTCAATATCGTTCAAAAAAGTAATACCTCAAAATGAGAAATTAGAACAATTGGGGTATTCTATTCAAGTGAATCCTCGTGAGATAAATTTGTTTTATATCAATCAAAATAATTCGCGCGAACGTATTGTTGAACAAAATGGAACGTATTTTGTCAATAACACTTCAATCAAATTTTCGAAAGAAGAAATTATTGCCGATTTACATCAAAATCCAGATAAATTTAGCCCAAATGTGATTTTGAGACCATTGTACCAAGAAACAATTTTACCAAATGTTGCCTATGTTGGCGGCGGTGGCGAAATGGCTTATTGGTTACAACTGAAAGAAATGTTCGATCAATTTGAAGTTGATTTTCCACTTTTAGTTTTGAGAAATTCATTATTAATCCGAACTGAAAAACAACACGAAAAACAACAAAAACTAGATTTATCAAACGAAGATTTATTTTCGAATAGTTTAGCCATCACAAAAAAACGTTCGATAAATTCGTCAGAAATTGCTCCAAAACTTCCTGAATTGGAAGAAGAATTAAAAAGTATTTTTGATCGTTTGGAACATTTGAGTTCGTTAACAGAATCTTCTTTTGCGGATATGATACAAGCGCAGCGTACAAAACAGTTGAAAGGTTTTGAGAAAATAAAACAACGTTTGGTACATGCAGAAGTGAAAAAAAATGAGGATTTATTGAAGAGAATCGAGCAATTATTAAATGATCTTTCTCAACAAAATGGTTTGCAAGAACGTGTGAAAAATTTTGCTGATTTTGATTACATTAATATTCAGTATTTCATTGATTTTATTGAAGATAGTCTTCGACCTTTTGATTTCGAGTTCATCATAAATACATTGAAAGAGGAACTCTAAACAAAACATAATTTGTATATTTGACCACGAAAATTCATCTAAATGAAAAAAATATTAGCTTTATTGTTATTTGTTGGTGCATCAGCACTTTATGCTCAACAAAAAACGCATACAGTTCAAGCAAAAGAAACCGTTTACGGAATTTCGAAACAATATGGTGTTTCGCAAGAAGAATTGTATAAAGCCAATCCTAAAATTGAAAAAAATGGGATTCATCCAGGTGATTTGATTGTGATTCCAGGTAAAGGAACTACGACAACCAAACCAACTGAGACCAATACACAAACAACTACGTCAAACGTAAAAACTTCAGACGACAATTATCAATATATTACAATTGAGCCGAAAGAAACGGTTTACAATTTGACAAAAAAATATAAAATTTCGGAAGAAACATTGAACTCATTAAACCCTCAAATCAAAGAAAGAGGTTTAGAAGTTGGTGACGTAATCAAGCTTCCAAAAGATGTGACAAACAAAGTTTTTTCTGTTCCAAAAGGAACACATTTAATCAAAAAAGGAGAAACTTTATACACTTTAGCAAAACAATATAATGTAAGTGTTGACGATTTATATGCAGAAAATCCAGCTTTACAAACAGGTGTAAAAGAAGGAATGGTGATTACAATTCCTAAAAAATCTGGTTCTGTTGTGATTGAAGAAAATACGATCAATTATGTTGTTCAGAATGGAGATTCGGCTTACGGAATTTTAGAAAAATACAACACAAATTTAGATGAATTATTGCGTTTAAACCCTGATTTGATCAATGGTTTAAAAGCTGGAATGACTCTTAAAATTCCATTGCAAAAAAATGCTAAAATCATCAAATACGGAACTGCAGGGAAGTTGAAACGTGCTAATGACAACGAAATTAATGTTGCTATTATGCTACCTTTTGATGTTGCAAATAATCCGCAATTGAAAAATTCGCAAGCGATGCAATTTTTTACTGGAGCTAAATTAGCGTTGACTCGTTTGGCGAAAAAAGGTAAAAATGTAAATGTAAAAGTGATCGACACGAAAAGCGTAAACTTACAAGATATTCTATCAACAACAGATTTCAGTAAAACAGATGCAGTTATTGGTCCGTTGAACACGTCTGATGTTACGGAAGTTGCGAATTTCTTTAGCAATTCTGGTATTGCTGTGATTTCGCCTTATGCAAATGACGATTCGTTAAATTCTTTCAATGATTTATTGATTTCTAATCCAAAAGATGAAGTAATTGCAGATCAAATCATCGAAGAAATTGGGAAAAACTTTGCTGGAGAACAAGTTTATTTATTAACAAATCGTGACGATCAAGAGTTAGCAAGTTATACGAAAAAACAATTAGAAAAACAGTTGAAAGCAAATGTTGTGATTGTAGATAGCGCAGCAAAAATTGTTCAACCACACGACAAAGTAAACGGCGAAGATTATTACACACCAATTATCACAGTTTTAGTTGGTGATGATGATAATTTGGGAAAACAATATTTAGAGAAATTAAAAACATTTAACAAAGACAATATCAAAGCCTTCGGGATAAAATCAGTTTCGGTTTATGATGTTTATAGTGCAGATAATGCGAAGAATATTGATGCATTCCGTGAATTTGGTTTTGTGTTTAGTACTGCGCGATTAATCAATACAAGAGATACGGAAGTACAAAGTGTAATCAAAGATTTCAAGGAAGTTTATTGTGAATTTCCGACACGTTACGAGCAATTAGGTTACGATGTAACGTATGATATTGTGGACAGAATGAATAATAAAGGTGATGTTACCAACAATATTACAACAGAAAATACACGTTTGGCATCGAAGTTTGCATACAAAAAAATAAGCGGAAGCAAAGCTTATACGAACGATGCAAGCCGAATTGTACGTTTACCTAAAAAGTAATTTTATCAAAAATTATATACCAAAAAGCGATGCTAAAATTTAGCATCGCTTTTTCTTTTTATCAAGATTTAGAATTAAAACCTTGTATTGAACGGATTTTTTCTAAATTTGACTATGCACAAACTTAAAGACAATTTACTCGTAAAAGTTATTCTTGCCATTGTACTTGGAATTTCACTCGGCGGAATAATACCAGAAGCTATTGGTCGTATTTTTATGACTTTCAATGATTTTTTTAGCGAATTACTTAACTTTTTAATCCCATTAATCATTGTTGGATTAATCGTTCCATCAATTGGAAGATTAGGACAAACAGCCGGAAAATTATTATTAGCAACCGTTTTAATTGCTTACGGATCAACCATTTTTTCAGGATTACTAGGCTACTCAGCGAGTATGTCTATTTTTCCACAATTATTAGAACATCAAACTGGGCAAATTAATTTAGCAGAAAAAGCCAAAGAATTTACACCATACTTTTCGATAGAGTTTCCTCCGTTATTTGATGTAATGCCAGCTTTGGTATTTTCATTTCTTTTCGGAATTGGATTATCACGATTAAAAGATTCGACTTTTGGAAAATTTGCAGATGATTTCGAAGAAATTATTACGTATTTAATTCAAAATTTAATCATTCCATTATTACCAATTTTCATTTTCGGAATCTTCTTGAACATGTCATATTCAGGACAAGTTGTAACAATTATGAACGTATTCCTTAAAATAATTGGTGTAATTTTCGTGCTTCATGTTTTCTTATTAGTGCTTCAATTTACAATTGCTGGAATTATTACAAAAAAAAATCCATTTACCATGATGAAATTGATGTTACCAGCTTATTTCACAGCATTAGGAACACAATCTTCTGCTGCAACAATACCTATAACAATTGCGCAAGTAAAGAAAATTGGTGTTCGTGACGAAATTGCTAATTTCGCTGTGCCGTTGTGTGCGACAATTCATTTATCTGGTTCGATGTTAAAAATCGTTTGTTGTTGTTTAGCATTGATGTTAATCCAAGGAATGGAAATTGATTTTGTTCAATTTTTAGGATTTATCATGATGCTTGGAATTGCAATGGTTGCAGCTCCTGGAGTTCCTGGTGGAGCGATTATGGCAGCAATTGGTATTATTGCTTCTATGTTAGGATTTAATGCAGAAAATCAAGCTTTGATGATTGCACTTTATATCGCAATGGATAGTTTTGGAACAGCAGGAAATGTAACTGGAGACGGTGCAATTGCTGTAACGTTGAATAAATTATTCAAGAAAGAAGTTCAATAAAAAATAAAATATTAATTCAAAAAAAAAGAGTTCCAAAAAATATTGGAACTCTTTTTCGTTTTAAGAATATTTAAATAAATGAAGAATACATTTTATTAATTAGAAACCAACTCCTCCTGATTGCTCAGATTTGTTTTGTTGAGCTTCTGCACGATTTCGTACTTTTCCACCGAAATTATACGTAAATCCGATGTTCATTGTATGTGCTTCCCAACGGAATTTTCCTGTTGCTCTATCTGGATTATACATTTCTAAACGTCCATAAAATGTTCTGAAAATATCACTTACACGTGCACTCAAACTTGCTTTTCCTCCCATAAATGTGTAACGCGCTCCTAAATCCATACGCCACATATCGCGCATTTCTCCTTGGATAAATTTGTATTTCCCTTGATACATAAAGAAATGTTGTAAACTGATAGCTTTCGAAACTTTGAATGTATTATTCATACGAGCTGTTAAACGATTTGCATCAATCTCGACAAAGTATGGAACTTTAACCCCATTTTCTTCTTTCTCTTGTTGAACAACCATTGTGTTATGTGTATAATCTCCACTGATATTAGATGACCACCATTTTGTTGGCACAAGATTAAATGCTAATTCAAAACCATATGCATCTACTTTATCATAGTTTAGATAATTCTGAATATATGCTCCATAAACTTCTTCGTTTCGTAAAACATTTCTAAAAATATTGTCTTTAATATGTCTGTAAAACACATTCGCAGAAATAGAATTTTTACCAATTCGTTGTAAATATCCAACTTCGAAATTATCTGTATATTCTGGTCTTAATGCTGGATTTCCGATACTTGACATCATTGGTGTCGACCATTCTGGCACTGGAGATAATTGCCCAATTCCTGGGCGATCAATTCTACGGCTATAATTTAATGACACTTGTCCTTTTTCGGTAACATCATATGTTAAGAAAGCTGATGGAAAGAAATCTAATTTATCTTGTTCAATTTTTCCTTCTTCATTTACATTAACAACGAAATCTCCTTTGTCTCTAAACTGTTCTGCACGTAAGCCTAACTGCATTCCAAATTTCCCAAATTTTTGACCATAATTTACATATGCAGAAAAGAAATCTCGTGTAAAATTAAAATCTGTACTTGGATTGTATGTTTCACCTTTTACAATTATTCTTCGGTCTGTTAATAAAATATTATCGTTATCTTCTCTTCTAAATTGTAATCCAGCCTCTATTTTTCCACCATCTTTGATTTGATTCGTATAATCTAAATTAACACGAATGTTATTTGTTCTATCATCACGATCTTCATAATATTTTACTTCATCTGGATAAAAATTATGCATGTTTCGTAAATCTACACTTTTAGCTCTAGAGAAAAATGCGTCCAAAACAATGTTGTGATCTGCTTTATCAAAATCACGTTTGAAATTCAAACTATAATCTTGACTTCTCCAATCTCCATCAAAATTCGAATTATTGGGATAAAACTCTTGTGTTTTGGTATTCACCATATCCGATCCAATTAATCCATTTCCTTTTCCAAACCATTGATTTGTATAAATCGTCAAAGCTGTTTTGTCGTTGATGAACCAATCGAAACCAATTTTACCTGCTTGGCTTTCGTCATTGTTTAAAATATCAATTGCACTTTTGAAATTTGTGTCAAAATTATTTAAAGAGCCATGAAATTCACTTGGACGTTTATTGTAACTATAATTTCCGAAAAAATTGAAAGAACCTGTATTTACATTTGCTGTTAACGAATTATTGAAACGACTTTTCTTCCCTTGCTCATAACCTGTACTCAATGCAACATTGTATCCTTTTTTCTTTCCTTTTACCATCACTATATTGATGATTCCAGATTTTCCGTCCGCCTCATATTTTGCAGAAGGATTAGTAATAATTTCTACACGCTGAATTTGATTCGAAGGAATTTGCTTCAATACTTGCGATGCTGATAAAGATGAAGGCTTTCCATCAATATAAATTTTCACATTTTCATTTCCACGTAACGATAATTCTCCTGTTTGTTGATCAACATTTACAGACGGAATGTTATTCAAAACCGCAGCAGCATCCGCTCCAGAAGAAATTAAATCATTTCCTACTTCTACAACACGTTTGTCTATTTCGTTACGATATTGAGAAACTTCTGCACGAACGAAAGCACCTTTCAATTCTACAGTTTCAGTTTTAGCAGTTTCTAAAATGATGTTACCTAAATTTAACTCACCTCCTTTTACTTCTGCAGTTGTTACAGATTGTTGATAACCAAATTCTGTAATCACCAAACGATAACTTCCGTCTTCTAAATCTGGAATCTCGAATGTTCCGTCTGCGTTCGCATACACTTCATCGAATAATTCTTTTGAATCTGCTTTATAAATCTGAATCGCAGCCATACCAACCGCTTCATTTTTTGCATTTTCAATCTTTCCTTTCACAGGATGTTGTTCCTGCGAGAATCCGTAAATAGAGCAAACGGAGAAAAGAATAGCTAAAGTAAATTTGTTTAATTTCATAGTTAATATTTTTTAACAGTACTATGTTTTACATAATACATAATAAGAGTTGTCCGTACTTTTTCCTAATTAGACGTTTTAAAAAATGTTTTGTTACAAAATTTTTAAACTTTTTTTTAAATTTTAAAGTACTATGTTTTACATAATAGGTAAACCCAATTGTTGGATGATTTTATTAATAAGACGCAACAACTTCAAAAATGTTACAAGAATTTTTAATTTTTTTTTAAAATTTTTTTCCTCGGCTGAAAAACTTACATTTATCATTCAATTAATATTAATCAAAAAATTGCTAAAACATTGAGTTCAATTGTCATATTAGGTGCAGGAAATGTTGCGTTTCACTTAACTCGTGCATTAATCGAAAACACTTGCAATGTTCGACAAATTTTCAATAGAACATTAGAACATGCTAGAGAAATCGGAGAAGCAAATAGAATTTCGTATACTGATAAAATTTCTGAAATAGAAAAAGCAGACATTTATATTATTGCAAGTGCCGATTCTGGAATCGAAGAATTCTCTCATTATATTCCGTATGATGATGTTTTGGTTGTTCATACTTCTGGATCGTCTCCTATGTCTGTTCTGAAAGGCGATTACCGAAAAGGCGTTTTTTATCCATTGCAAACTTTTTCGAAAGAAAGAACAATGCGTTATGATAATATTCCATTTTTCATCGAGGCGGAAAATTCTGAAGATTTGAAGAAATTGAATGAATTAGGGAATCGTATTTCAAACGAAGTTCATGAACTAAATTTTGCAAGTAGAATGCAAGTGCATATGACAGGTGTTTGGGCAAATAATTTTGTCAATCATTTATATTATATCGCTGGAAATATTTGTGAGCAAAACAATGTTCCGTTCGATGTTTTGTTACCTCTTATACAGGAAACAGCAAATAAAGTCATCGAAATGAGTCCAAAAGATGCGCAAACTGGTCCAGCAAAACGTGGAGATCAAGTGATTATTGATCGTCATTTAGAGGCCTTACAAGATGATTCGAGATTATTACAGATTTACCAAATATTGACAGATTCAATCAAACGAGTTTACGAAAAATGATAAGTTATAAAGAAAAACTAAATAACATTAAAACCGTTATTTTAGATGTAGATGGAGTTTTGACAGATGGAAATTTAATTTTATTACCAACTGGCGAAATGGTGAGAACAATGAATACGCGCGATGGTTATGCAATGCAATTAGCCATCAAACAAGGAATACGAATTGCGGTGATTACAGGCGGAAGAGATGAAGCTGTTGTAAATCGTTTAAAATATTTAGGCTTAACTGATATTTATGTAAACAAACGTGATAAAGTAGAAGCTTTCGAAGATTTACTTTTTTCTTATGGATTAGATCCTGATGAAATTGCTTATATGGGCGATGATTATCCAGATTTAGCTGTGATGAATTTAGTAGGATTATCTGCTTGTCCAAATGATGCGTGTATGGATGTGCGCAAAGCTTCGGAATATATTTCACCAGAAAACGGTGGAAAAGGTTGTGTTCGCGATTTATTAGAGCAAATCTTGAAAGTTCAAAACAAGTGGTATAATGCAGAAGAAATTGCTTCTGTATAAAAGTTTTTGAAATGTTATTAACAGAAAAATTAAAAGATACCAATATCATTTTGGCATCACAGTCGCCAAGAAGAAAAGAACTTTTAGCTGGATTAGGATTGAAATTTTCGACAATTTCATTGGATATTGACGAAACATTTGATCGCAACGAATTCAAGAAAGAACAAATCACCGAATATCTTTCCGTTAAAAAAGCAAAAGCTTATACGGATATTCAACCAAATGATTTGATTATTACTTCGGATACAACTGTTTGGGTAGATGATGAATCGTTAGAAAAAGCTTCGAACAGAGAAGAAGCGTACGAAATGATTAAAAAATTGAGTGGAAAAACACATTCTGTTTATACATCAGTTACGATTCGTTCTATCGAGAAAGAAGTTACTTTTTCGGACGAAACACAAGTTACTTTCGCAGATTTGACAGACGAAGAAATATATTTCTATATCGATAATTACAAACCTTTTGATAAAGCGGGTGCTTACGGCGTTCAGGAATGGATTGGTTATATTGGTGTGGACAATATGAATGGAAGTTATTTCAATGTAATGGGACTTCCTACACATAAGCTATATAAAGAATTAGTGAAATTCTAAACATACAATCCAGCTTCGGCTGGATTTTTTTATTCTACAATTATCGTATTTTTGTTTTTCTAAAAAATCAATTTTATGAAGGTCGGTTTATATTTTGGATCATTCAATCCTATTCATGTCGGACATTTAATTATTGCCAATCATTTTCAACAATTCACCGATTTGGATCAGGTTTGGTTTGTGGTTTCTCCTCAAAATCCGTTAAAGAAAAAAAGTTCTTTGGCAAATGAATATGATCGATTAGAAATGGTAGAATTAGCGATTAAAGATTATCCTAATCTGCGTGCATCGAATATCGAATTTACGTTACCGAAACCGTCGTACACAATTGATACGTTAATTCATCTAAACGAAAAATTTCCTGAGCATAATTTTGCGTTGATTATGGGTTCTGATAATTTAGATGGAATTTCGAAATGGAAAAACGCTGAGATTTTAATGCGCGATTATCAAATGTATGTTTATCCGCGTCCTGGTTATTCGCAAGAAGAAAATTTGGATAATGTCGAAATGGTTGAAGCGCCTTTGATGGAAATTTCTTCTACATTTATCAGAAATGCAATCAAAAATGGAAAAAATATCAAGCCTATGTTACCTCCAAAAGTTTGGGAATATTTGGATGGAAGTAATTTGTATGGATAATTTAATTTGAAAATGATAGAATTTGAAGATTATGGATTGGGAAAATTTTATAGAATATGAATCATTAATAATTCAAAAACAATTTGCTGGAGAAATTCGATTTGGTCCAACTTTTTTCTCGCTTAATTCTAATCCAGAAATTAAAGAATTGAATAATAAAATCTTTGGAGATTGGTTTTATAAACACAATTCGATGATATATTTACAACAATGGAATTCTACTAAAAATCCAGATATAAATCTTATTTCAATAAATATATTTACACTTGAATATAAAATTGTATTAGAAAATATAAAATCTGTTTTTGGGGAAATGAGATGCAGAAATAATCAATTATATTTTGTAGATAAATACAATAAAAAAGAATATTTAATCACAGAATCATGACAAAACAAGCTACTATAAATAATTTAGACGAATTGGTTCCTTTATTTGATGCATATCGTCAATTTTATGATAAGAAATCTGATGTAAAAGCAGCAGAAGAATTTCTAAGAGCCAGAATTGTAAATGATGAATCGGTTATCTTTTTAGCCTATAATAAAGACGAAAAAGCCGTTGGTTTTGTACAATTGTTTCCTTCATTTTCATCTACTCGAATGAAACGTTTTTGGATTTTGAATGATTTATTTGTTTCGCCAGAATTTCGCGGACAAGGTTTTGCAAGAGAATTGATTGAAGAAGCAAAAAGTTTATGCCGTAAAACTGATGCTTGCGCGATGCTGTTAGAAACCAGTGTTACGAATGATATTGGAAATTCATTATATCCAAGTGCTGGATTTCAATTGCGCGATGATGCAAATTTTTATGAATGGGAAGTTTAACCAAATTGACGTTTTAATTCGTAGATAATATCTTCTAAACCATTTAGTTTTATTTCGTAAACGGTGGATAATAAAACGCCTAATTTTCCTTTCGGAAAACCACCTTTACCAACAAACCATTCCAAATAAGAAACAGGTAAATCGCACAACAATCGCCCTTCGTATTTACCGAAAGACATTTTTGTTGTGACAATTTCTTTTAATATTTCGGGACGAAATCCTTCCATTATTTTACTACAGTTCCTTTGTACGTCGACATTCCATCTTTGAAATTCTTCGCATTTTTGAAACCTTTTTCTTGCATTTTTTCTGTTGCTAATTTTGCTCTAACACCAGATTTGCAATAAATGAAATAATTCTTTTTTGTATCTAATTTCTGAATTTCTTCTTCGAAATTTGGATTTTTCACATCTATATTTACCGCTCCAGGAACATGACCTTCAGCAAACTCTTCAGGTGTACGAACGTCTAACAAAACATTCTTATTACTCTTGAAATTAATTTCATTTACATTGTCTAATGTCGAAGTTATTTCTTCTATTTTCGCTTCTTTTCCTTCTGAGCTTGACGAATTGCTTGCACAAGAACCTAAAAAAAGTGTTCCTGCAATCATTGCAACTCCTAAAATTTTATTTACCATTATATTGATTCATTGTATTACCTAATCCTTGAAAAATAAACGACAAAACTGCATCAGCAGCCAAATTCAATCGTTCATTCATTTTTTCATTTTCTTCTGCCGACCAATCGCCTAACACATAATCCACTTGTTTACCTTCCGAAAATTCGTTTCCTACACCAAAGCGTAATCGCGCATAATTTTGTCCGCCAACTTTATTTTGAATATCCTTCAAACCATTGTGTCCACCATCGCTACCTTTTCCACGCATACGAATTGTTCCGAAAGGCAAGTTCAAATCATCTGTAATGACAAAAATATTTTCTAACGAAATATTTTCTTTTTTCATCCAAAAACGAACCGCATCTCCACTCAAATTCATGTATGTATTTGGTTTTAACAACGTAACTGGACGCGCTTTATATTTAAACTGTGCTACTTCACCAAAATTTGATGGTGAAAATTTAGCATCAACTTTTTTAGCAACTTCTTCAACAACCTTGAAACCAATATTATGACGAGTATTTTCGTATTGAGCACCAATATTACCAAGCCCAATAATCAGATATTTTTGCATGAAACAAAATTACATCTTTTTGCAATGATTAGAAATAAATATTTACCTTTGCTTTAAAGTCTACTGAATTGGTATAGATTTTGTAAATACATGAAATCGATAAAAAATTATCATGAGAAAAATAATTAGCGTTTTAATATTATTTGTTGGAATTAATGCATTTTCGCAAAAAATTCCGTCAGTGATGAAAACTGAATTTCCCGCAACAGCTTTGCAAGATAGCGTAGTTGATTTAGAAGGAAATTCGGCAACCATAGAAAAAGTTTTTTCAAACTATAAAGGAAAAATTGTCTTGTTGGATTTATGGGCAACTTGGTGTGGAGATTGTATCAAAAACATGCCTGCTTTGAAATCTTTGCACGAAAAAAATCCTGACGTAACCTTTGTTTACCTTTCAATGGACAAGAATGAGGAAGCTTGGAAAAATGGTATTAAAAAATATCAGATTGAAGGTCAACACTTTTACTTAGGAAACAACTGGAAAGGCAATTTTGGCACAGGGATTGATTTAAATTGGATACCGAGATATTTGGTTCTTGATCAAAATGGAAAAATTGCAGATTACTACAGCGTAAAAGCTGATGATCCTAAAGTTCAAGAAACAATTGATCGTTTAAGAAATAAATAGTTTATAGTTTACCAACCAAATGGTGATTGAAATTGAAAAATCAATCACCATTTTCTTTTATTAATCATTAGAAATCAATATCTTTCATAGAATAAAAATAAATATTCTATAATTTTTTATAGATCATTTTTTGTATCAAACTTTTAGTTATTATTGCATTGATTTTAATACCCTTTTTATTTATATGAAAATATGCTTCGTAATGTATCCTTGGGACAAGGTTGAACCAGGAAAAGACACCACTATGCGAATTATTAAAGAATGCGTAGATCGTGGATTTGAAGTATCCTATTTAACAAAAAAAGATATCTCTATTGCCAAGGGCAAAGTTGTAGGAAACTGCAAAAAGATGATAACTACAGAAACAAATGATTGTGTTGAATTTTATCACACCATGAAATTTGAAAGTAGTATAAAAGATTTGACCGAATTTGATATAATTTTTATGAGAGCCGATCCACCAATTGATCCGCTTTTGTTGAATATGTTAGAATTAATCGAAGATAAAGTTTTCTTCGTGAATAAAATTTCGGGATTACGTAAAGCAAATAATAAAATATACGCCGCATCTTTTGATGATGGTCTAGAAACAATTGTTCCTCAAACACTTATTACAAAAGATATTGATTTGATAAAATCGTTTGTAGAGGAAAATAATTTCGAGAAATTTATCATCAAACCATTAGACGGAATGGGTGGTAAAGGTGTTATACTTTTCGAACGAAAAAATATTGGTAACTTAAGCTCGATTTGCGATTTTTATATCAATCATACCGGGAATTCTCAGCCTATTATTTGTCAAAATTATATAGAAGGTGCAGAAAAAGGTGATGTTCGCGCCATTGTGATTAATGGTGAACCGATTGGTGCAATTATGCGTGTTCCTGCAGAAGGTGACCACCGTTCTAATATTTCGGCTGGTGGTTCTGCGATTAGACATGATATGAGTGAACATGAGTTAGATTTATGCCGTAAAATAGGAAAACAATTAAATGAAGATGGAATTTATTTTTGCGGAATTGATTTGATTAACGGAAAAATGGTTGAGCTAAATGTCGTAAGTCCTGGAGGAATTGTTCCTCACAATAATGTAAACAATAACAACGAAATTCAGAAACAAATCATATCGATGTTATTGGAGAAATATAAAGAATTTAAAGCATGAAATCCATAAGTATACAGCAAATTTTAGATAATATTGAGAACGAAATTGTATTTGAAGCTTATGCAGAAGACGAATCATTCAAAATAAAAATTGACGAATACATTCCTTACGTTTGTGCTGCCATTCATGATGGTGGACAAATGCGTGACGATATTCGCGAAAAATGTTTATTAAGCAATTATGAACGTTGGTACGAGGAAGATCCGCATACTGCTGAGTTTGTAGAAACTTTTCCAATCTTAATTCAAGGTTGTGATTCTCGATTTGAATACGATCTAAATCGTGGTCCAGAAACTGCTGTGTACGAAGAAGCTTGGGGAAAACAGGTTTGGAAAGAGCCTTTATCGGTTTCACAAAAACAAAAAAGTATTGCAAAACATCATGCTTTTTATGAGGTTTTAGAAGCTTTAATCAACAAGCTTGAAACTAAATTCAAGTCATGTTTAGTTTATGATATTCATTCGTACAATTGGAAACGTTGGGATCGTCCGGTTCCTGTGTTCAACATTGGTGCGGAGCGAGTTGATAACGAACGTTACGGAAATTATGTAGAAAGTTGGCGCGATGAATTAGCGAATATTGAGTTAGAAAATATTCACAATTATTCAGCGATTAACGATGTATTTTATGGACGCGGATATTTGTTAGAATTTGTTACAAATCGATTCAAAAATACATTGGTTTTAGCGACAGAAGTTTCAAAAATTTATTGCGATGAATTGACAGGAGAATCTTTTCCAGAGATTATTAACCAAATAAAAGAAGGTTTTAAATCGGCGATTCTTAACCACGCTTACGAGTTTGTAAAAACGGAAACGACGTACAAAGTAGGTTCTAAGCAAGTGAATATTTTGCACAATGAATTAGAATCTGATTTGGTCAAAATTGATAAACAATTGTATCAATTGGTTCAAAATTTTGAGTTGTTGAGTGTCATCAATCCGATTAATTTAGAATTTGAAAAGAAGAAATTCTTAGCTTCAAAATATACATACGAACCACAATTTAAGTACAATCCGCTTAACATTGATCCATTCGAATTTAAACGAAAATTATCGAATATTAAAGTCGAGAAAATCAATGATATTAGTATTCAAAATATGTATGTTAACACGATTAACGCTTATTTTGACAAGGTAGATTTGTTGGCGAATCTTGGTACGGATAAATTTTTGTACAATTCGTTGCGTTATTTTGGCGAACCATCTAAAAAAGATATCGAAAATGCGAACTTTATCCTTTATTGTCCTGAGTTTAGAATGGATAAACAAGGCAATTATACAGAGGAAGAAGTGGTTGATCTTTTTAGAAATGCTACAAATGATTATGGCTTCAAATTTGACATCGAAGTTTCGGATGATATCGCATCAAAAGCGCTTGTGATCAATAGTAAGAGAAAAGTTGTGATTAAACGTGGCGTTAAATTTGACAAACGTTTTACAAATGGTTTAATCGAGCACGAAATTGGAGTTCACATGGTAACAACGATGAATGCATTGGATCAACCATTAAAAATCTTTAGTATTGGTTTACCTGTGAATACGTTGACGCAAGAAGGTTTAGCGATTTTAAGCGAATATTACTCTGATTCTATTAATCATAGCCGATTAAGAGAACTTGGTTTACGCGTTATGGCGGTACATATGTTGACAAATGGAAAATCGTTCAATGAAACATTTATGACCTTGATGGAAGAATACAAAATGCAACCAGAAGATGCATTTTATCTGACAACTCGCGTTTATCGTGGTGGTGGTTTTACAAAAGATGCACTTTACTTGAAAGGTTTGAAAACAATTTTGAATTATGTTGATCAAGGGCGTTCTTTGGATAATTTATTGATTGGAAAAACTTCAGTTGAATACATTGATACAATTGACGAATTAGTTGAGCGTAAAATGATTAATAAACCAAAATATCATACCAAAATTTTCAAAAAACATCTTGAAAATCCAGAAATCAACCCTATTTTACAATATATTTTTAACGGAATAAAAGATTAAAAAATAAAAACCCACTCAAATTTGAGTGGGTTTTGTGTTATTATGAACTAATATTTAATCTTTTTTCTCAATTCTTTTATCAAAATAGAATAATACAATTCCTAATGCAATAATACCTAAACCAAATAAACTTTCTTTTGGTTTTTGCATCAAAACGAAATAACAGATATATAAACTAAATGCTAAAAATATAGCAGGTAAGACATAAAAGAATTTACTTTTGATAATAGTTAATTGATCTTGTTTGATAAAGAAAGCTGTACAAACTGCTAATGTTGCTAATATTTGTAAAACAAACGATGTATAGGTAAAAATCACTTCAAAATCTCCTGAAAAAATTAGCAAAATACTAATTGCTGTATGCACCCAAATTGCACGAACTGGAATTCTATTTTTGTTCTCTTTCGCCATAAAATTCCACAATTTATTTTCGCGCGCTGTGGCTTGCGTCAAACGAGAACCAATCCACAAATAACCGCTAATCGTCGCAATCAATTGTAAAGCAATAAAGCAACTCACCCATTTTACATTATTTCCAAGCAGATTACCGAACGAAATATTTGCAACATTTTCTTGTCCAGCCAAAGTTGCTGCTGATGCATGTTTCAAGAAAACATAATTTAGCAAAACATAAGAAATCGTGACAAAAATAACGCCTATAAATAGTGCTTTTGGTAAGTTTTGTTTTGGTTGCTCAATTTCTTCTACGATGTATGAAGCCGAATTCCAACCTGTATAAGCAAAAGTAACATAAACCAAAGACGTCGCAAATGCAGGAAGTAACAATTCATTTTTCCAAGTCGAATCAAAAACTACCGCATTTGGCTCAACTGCTGGAGCAAAATAAAAACCTAAAGCAATTAAAACAACAATAAATACAACTTTTAGAATAGTAAAAATATTCTGAAAGTTACTACTCAAATTTAGACTGAATGATTGAAAAACGGCAACAATCAAAATCATGGCTATTGCAAATTCTTTTCCTAAATCAAACCCGAAAACATTCAAGTATTTTCCCATTGCCAAAGCCGCTAAAGAAATTGGCGCTGAGAAACCAACGAATAAAGAAATCCAACTTGATAAATAACCAAAAACGGGATGAAATGTCCGAGATAAATAAATATAATCTCCTCCTGATTGTTTAAATTTTGAAGCTAATTCCGAATAAATAAATGCGCCAATCAACGCTAACAATCCTCCTATTGACCACAATAATAAGATAGAAGTTGTATTTTTAAGATCAGAAATTTGATAACCCAAACTGGTAAAAACACCTGTTCCGATCATATTCGAAATCACTAATGCTGCTGCGGTTTTCCAACCAATTTTTGAATGTGCCATACACAAAAAAGTGCCAATTGAATGTTTGAATTTACATTAAAATTGACACTTAGAATATTTTATTATTGATTAAAATTTAAAACTTGCACGCGCAAAATAATACGCTCCTGTCATCCCCATTTGCACCGGTGCATACGGAAAAACTCCATAATAAGAATTTTCGTAAACTTGCTTGTCTGGGAAAACATCAAACAAATTATTTGCACCAATTGTAAAGTTGAAATTCTTTGTAATATCATAACCAATCGAAGCATCCGTCACCACTTTTCCCGTGTGTTCTTGGATACTTCCCCAAGGATATCCATCTTTTGTCACTTTTCCGAAATACGTGTTACGCACCATAAAATTGAATCCAGAAATTGCATAATTCAATCCTAAAGTTGCTTTTGTTTTTGGGCTTAATGATTCGATAATATTGACTTGATCAGGACCAAAAAATTCTTCTGTTGGAATTGTCAAAGCTGTTGGAAAATGATATCCGACAATTTTTGTTTCGTTTATATTTCCTGATAAACTTGCATTCAATTTTCCTCGACCTAAACGAGTATCATAAGAAATTACTAAATCCAAACCTTTGGTTTCTGTATCAATTGCATTCGTAAAAATACGCGCTGTCGCTACATTATATTTTTCTAAAGCAGGATCTGTGATATCAGAAGTTAAGACAATTCGGTCATCAACTTTTATAAAATATCCATCCAATGTGATGAATAATTTTGAAGTCGGACGAAATGTTAAACCTAAACTTGCATTGATTGATTTTTCTTCTTTTAATTTATCCAAACCAATTTCTTTCGACAATTCAGACTCATTTCGAATAATTCCTTTTGTTACCAAAACTTGATCACCATTATCATTCAAGAATAAATCGGTATACGAATTACTGAAATATTTTTGTTGTAAAGAAGGTGCTCTAAATCCTGTCGAAATCGCTCCACGAACCGAATATCCTTTTGCGTATTCATATCGCATCGCTAATTTTCCGTTGATTGTACTTCCAAAATCTGAGTAATTTTCAAATCGTCCAGCTAAATCAGCCGTAAAATCTCCAAATTTCAATTCTCCATCTACATAAGCCGCAACTGAGTGACGATCACCTTTTACAACATTCAATGGAGAAAACCCTACAAAAGATTCAGATCCAGAACCTGAATAAGACGCTTCATCTCCAGCTTCAATTTTATATTGTTCAAAACGATATTCTCCTCCAAACGCTAAACTAACATTTTGATTGATTCGTTTCGAAAAATCTAAATTGACTGTATTTTGTAAAAATTGATGTTTCCCAGCGTAAAAATCGGTTGGAGAATTTAAGCCTAATGATTGATTAATTGAATTTTCTAAATCATACTTGAATGAATTTAATCCAAAAGTATTGCTCAAGTCAACTTTCCATCCATCATATGAATAACGTAATCCTGTAGAATTTGAATAATCATTTACATTAGATTTTAACGTTGCTTGAAAACCATTTGGATAAATTTTTAACGCATCTTCAGACAATTCACTTGGCAATCTTCTAAAACCAAATCCATTACCTTGGCGCAACGAAACTCCTCCAAATGAATAAAAATCTAATCGATCATTAATCGCCGTTTCAGCATTTACAAAAAATTGTTGATTCTTGATTGCCGCATCTCCAATTTGAAATCTAAAATCTTTTCTCGAAAGCCCTAAAGCAGCAATTTTAGCGTCATCCACAGCTCTTGCTACATCTGGATCATCTGCAAAATCGTACGCGAAATTATCTCCAAAAATATCTAAATTATGATCTTTCGAGCGATTTGTTTTTTTACGTTCACTTACAACAGCCGAAAAAACAATCGAACCCGATTGTCCTAGTTTCGTTCCATAACTTCCGTTAAAATTGTACGTTTCTCCATCATTTCGAGAAGTCTGACCATACGTCAAAGACGCGTCACCAACTGGTTTAGATTTCAAAACAATATTTACAACTCCCGCAATTGCATCAGAACCATATTGCGCAGCCGCACCATCACGTAAAACTTCAATTTTATCAATTGCTGAAATCGGAATTGCGCCTAAATCTGTTCCTACAGAACCATTTCCAACTGTATTTTGGTAATTCACCAACGAAGTTGTGTGACGTCGTTTTCCATTAATCAAAACTAAAACCTGATCTGGTCCCATTCCACGCAATGTCACAGGATCGATATGCTCAGTTCCATCGGCAGATGATTGACGAACAGAATTAAAAGAAGGAATAACCACATTCAAAATATCATTCACACTCAATTGAGGAGAAGACGTTTTCAATTTCTCAACATCGATAATATCGACAGGAACTGACGAATTAACCACCGTTCTTTCTGATGTACGACCACCGATTAAAATAACTTCGTTAAGATTTGTTTCCTCCTTTTCAACTTCTTGAGCAAAAAGTGTAGATGCGCAAATAAATGCGAATGAAGCAAGTAAAAATTTGTTTCTTTTCATTTTTAATTTTCATAAAACTTTCAAGAAACCAACAGATAAAAGTGAAATACTTTTACTCATCTTTCCCTCTAATAGGTTGGATTTAGCACCTTAGATTATAAGTCATCTGGTTGCTAAGGTTTCACAGGGCCAATCCCTCCACCTTTCTTGATAAGTTATGCAAAGGTAATGTTAAAAAATGAAAACGCAAACAATACTCTATCAATTTTATAGAGTTATTGAATTAACAACGAAATATCCAATTCTTGGCTTTCGTCTAAATTCATCATCGCATTGATTCGTTTGAATGATTTAAAATTAACTAAATCTGAAACTTTTATATTTTTCTGAATGATCTCGCCTGATTGTAACAAAGCTTCTCGCATTGTTCCTTTCAACAGAAAAGTTCGTGGCGTGATCCATTGAGAACCGTCAAAAAAAACAATATTCGAATAAATACAATCTGTAATATAATTTGATTTTACCAAGACCAAATCATCTGTTTTTGAATCTTTTAAATATTCATCAAAAAACCAACGATCCATATATTTGTAGGAATAATCAATTTTATTTTCGATCTCAAAAAGTTGAATACTTTCAATGGGTTTGATTTGATACGATTGAAATTCTATCGATTGAATTTCACGATCATAAACAATTCTAACTTTATATTTTTCGTCCGTTAAGTCTGTCGGAAACTTAATAATTTCGTCCAATAAAATCGGATTGATTTCAGTAAAATTATCATTTCTTGTTCGAGCAAATCTCGCTTGATGAAATTCTAAATTTCGAAGTTGTTTGTTTACACAACAAATCGATTCAATAAATTGGAACATATACTTTCTGAATTAATTCTTCGTACTCTGCTTTTGCCTTACTTTTTGCTGTTATTCCTCCTCCACTCTTGAAAAATAATTCACCTTGATTATTTTCGATGAAACGAATCATCACAGCACTATCAAGATTTTCGCCATCAAAAACACCAAAAACTCCTGTATAAAAATTTCGATGATACTTCTCGGCTTCTAAAATAATTTCAACGGTTTTCTTTTTGGGCGCACCGCAAATAGAACCAGCAGGTAAAAGTTGATCGAAAATCGTTCCTAAATTTTGACTATAATCATCATTCAAATCGCCTTTTATCTCAGAACTTACTTGCAAAAGTGTTGCATCATTTGTCTTCACCTCATCCATGTAGCGATAATTTATCACCTCAACATTTTCGGAAACAAGACTCAAATCATTTCTGATTAAATCGACAATTGTTGCATGTTCGGCAGCTTCTTTTTCATCATTCAAAATAAGTTGCTTCGCATTTAGAATCGAGGCATCAATGGTTCCTTTCATTGGATTTGAAAAGATTTTTTGATCTTCAATTTTCACAAAACGTTCGGGAGAAAAACAAACAAATTCGTTTTTATATTTCAGTTTATATTTTGCTTCAGAAAACTGAAAAATTTCGTTCAAAGACAAATCAGTTTCGATTTTTGTTGGAAGCGTTAAATTCGTTAAATATGAATTTCCAAACAAAAGATTATCGTAAACATAATTGAATTTTGGCAAATATTCGTCAAAGGAAATCGGGAATTTATTGAATTTAAAATCTTTCTGAAAAGATTCTTTTTTTTGTGAATCTATTTCAAATTTTATCTCATCAGGTAATTCATTTAACGGAATTACTTCTCCATTTTCTTTCAAAAAATCGATCATAAAAAAAAAGGGAACTTTTGCAGCTCCCAATTCATTCATTTTCGTAAAAATCGAATGCTTTGCTAACATTCGATAAAATTAATATTATTCTTGATTTGTACCAAGTAGATCAATTTCTGTTTTTTCATCATCTGTCAAAATCATATCTTTTAACATAAAATATACCATAATATAAGCAAATGGATACGTTGCAAGAGCACCTACATAACAAGCAATAGCACCAATTGAAGCAACCAGACTAACTACAATCGCCATTAAAACCATCCACCAAAAATTCTTTTTCACAATTGCATAAGACGTTTTCATTGCGTCAATAGCGCTCATATTTCCATAATGAATAAGATACGGAGCCAGATAAATACACGCTTGTAAGAACAATAAAAATACTGTCGCCACTAAGATGTATAACATACCAAAAAGCGATGAACCAATCATTAATGCTGGGTTTACATTTTCGGGATCATTAAACATAAGTGGTAAAAAAGAAAAAATAATGTATGGTAACATTACAACTATTGCGACTCCCATTACGATAAGTGTTAAAAGGAAATAGCTTCCTATATTTTTGAAACCTCCAAAAAAGTCACCTAGCTCTAACGACATTTTGTTTTCGGCACGTTCTGCACCAATCATAAATCCCATTATAAGTGGATACATCACAAAAAGCAATCCGATTATAGTGAAGGAAGTAAACATATAAATAATAGCTGCAACAAGAGCATAAATAACAAATGGCTGCCAATTATTTTGAAAAAGTTCTAATGATTGATTGAAATATTTCCCAATATCAAATTGAAATTTATTGTTTTTGTAATACTCAATTTTGTTGTAGTCTAATGTTTTCATCTTAACGTTGGTTTAATTGAAATTAATGTAAATTTGCTTGATTAGTAGAATAAAATTAATAATTGTTACAACATGAATGCAAACGATTTATTATCAATCATAAAAAATAGACGCTCTATATTTCCTCCGCAATACAATCAAGAAGAAATTACACGCGAAGAATTGAATCAAATTTTTGAGGCAGCAAATTGGGCGCCGTCTCATAAAAAAACAGAACCTTGGCGTTTTGTTGTTTTAGAAGGACCTGCAAAAGACCGTTTCCGCGAATACGTGAAGCGTGTTTATGTGCAAGGAACGCCAACAGATCAATTGAGCGACAGAAAAATAAATGCATTAATTGAGAAATGTGATAAGTCGAATAAAATTGTTTTAATCAATTTTATCAACACAGAAAAAAATCCTGAATGGGAAGAATTAGCTGCAACCTCTATGGCTGTTCAAAATATGTGGTTAATGGCAAGTGCCTTAAATATTGGTGCATATTGGTCTTCTCCAGCAAATGTAATTGCAAATGTTGATGAGTTTACAACTATGGAAGAAGGTGAAAAATGCGTTGGTGTTTTCTATATGGGAAAATTTGATGGAGAAATCCCAGAAGCTATTCGTCAACCAATCGAAGATAAAGTGAGATTTTTAGAATATTAAAAATCTTCTGAAAATAATTTGAGAAAGACTACTATTTTTTAGTGGTCTTTTTTATTAAATAGAAAATCAACTCTTTATGATTTTTGTATATTTGAATAAATACTTTAATATGAAATACATGAAATCGATTTTTAACTACTTATTAGTTGTAATCTCTATTAGTTTTTTTACATCTTGCAAAAACTCTAATCTGCCTGTTTACAACGATCCAATCCCGAAACACGAAACATTTACAATTGATTCTAAAATTCTAAATGAAAAACGAGTTATTAATGTTTGGGTTCCAATAGAATATTCGACTTCTCAGGATTCGTTATCCGTTTTGTATATGCCTGATGGCGGAACAAAAGAAGATTTTCCACATATTGCAAACACATTAGATAGTTTGATTACTTCGAAAAAAATAAAACCAGTTATTTTGGTTGGAATAGAAAATATACAACGTCGCAAAGATTTGAGTCCACCAACTGAAAATGAAGAAGATAAAAAAATAGCCGATGTTGTGGGAGGTTCTAATCAATTTAGAAACTTTGTCAAGGATGAGTTATTTCCTGAAATCACGAAAAAGTATCGCACTAAAAATAATAAAGGAATTATTGGCGAATCGTTGGCTGGATTATTTATCATGGAAACTTTTCTGAAACAACCAGAAATGTTTGATTATTATATTGCAATTGATCCTTCACTTTGGTGGAACAATCACAAAATGTTATTGAATTCAAAAAATGATTTAGCTAAATTTCCTTCAACTCCAAAAAAGTTATGGTTTGCAGGATCTGGAGCAAGTGATATTTTACCTTATACAGATGATTTGAAGAATATTTTAACGCAAGAAAAACTTCCAAATCTACAATGGAATTATTCTCCAGAACCTAAAGAAGAACATGCTACAATTTACAGAGCAACTAAAGAAAAAGCATTGATTTGGAGTATTGGTAAATAAAATTTATCTTGTAACGTCCTGAAAAAATGATACAGGATTAGACCAATAAAATTTTATTTTAAACAGTACATATATTCGTATTTGTACTGTTTTTCTTTTTGTACGATTTTGGTATTAATTCTTGTTGTTGGTGCATTTGCATCGGCGTTAAATAATAGTTTGACAAATGCGGTCTTAACTCATTATAAATCTCTACGGTTTGTTTGACCAAAATCTTTCTTGTATTCAAATCTACATTAAATTTATCAATATCATATTCCTGTTTTAAAATTCCCTTGATTCTTTCGGCTATGGCATTCTCATAAGGATCTGATTCTTGTGTCATACTACAACGGATTTTATGCTTTTTCAATAGCTTTTGATAATCATCGGAACAATATTGTAAGCCTCTGTCTGAGTGATGAATAAGACTCTTCGGGTTTTCTTTTTTCAATGCCATTTTTAGAGCATTTAAACAAGATGCTGTAGCCAAAGAATCCGACACATCAAAGCCTACGATTTTCTTAGAATAAGCATCGGTTATCAAGCTTAAATAGGCTGGGTTTTCTCTGTTCCCCAAGTAAGTTATGTCTGATACCCAAACATTATTAGGCTTTTTGTATTGATAATCTTTAATCAAATTTTTATGTTTTTTAAAACGATGATACGAATTGGTAGTTTTGTGATAACTTCTTTTAGGAATGATTAACAAATGGTTAGCCCTTAAGAAATCAAAGAATTTGTCTCTGCCAATTCTTAAATTTTCAAGTTTCTCTTTCAAAAGAAAATACAGTTTCTTTCCACCCATTTTTGGATGAATCATTCGCAGCTCTGCTACCCAATCCACAACCTGCTGTGCATTTTGTTGCTGCTTTGCTCTTCGCTTTAAATGACGATAATAAACCTGTCGGTCCACCCCGAACAATTCACAGGAGAAACTTATGGTTTCTTTTTGTTCCCTTCGGAAAGATTCGATAGTTCGGGTGGTGAGTTTTTTCGTATATCAATTTGATATTCCTCTTCGGCAAGGTTAATCATCATATCGAAAATAATGGCTTTTTTATCAGCCACATAAGCTTGTTTCTCAAGTAAAGCCTTCTGCTTTTGCAAAAGCTTTACTTGGGCTTCAAGCTCCATGATCTTTTGTTCTGGTGACTTTGGCATATTCGAGGGTGTTTGGTTCTCCCAATCAAAGCTACCAAATTTTCTGAGCCAACTCATAACTGTACTTCGGGCTTGGATGCCATACTTACGGCAAGCGCCCACAGTAGATAATTTCCCAGACTCAATTTCTTTTACAACATTCAACTTAAAAGACATACTGTAATCTCGCTGAGTACGTTTGACATAATTGCTTCTTTCTTCCATAATAACGATTTCTTTTTTGTATCGCTATTTCAGGACGGGACATAATAAACAAAAAAAACCCTCACTTCAAATGAAGTGAGGGTTTTTTTATGCGATTCGTTTTCCTAAAATAGTTAAACTTCTTTCTATTCCGTCTAAAATTGCAATATTGGGATAATTTCCCCATTCTTCGAAACCAAAATGTTTGAATAATTTCAAGCTCGGTTCATTATGCGAAAAAATAAAACCTAAAATCGTTTTGATTCCAAATTCTGCTGCTTTCGTAATGCTATATTCCAACACTTGTTTTCCTAAACCTTTTCCACGTTGCATAGCATCTAAATAAATGCTGATTTCTACAGTTGCATCATAAGCTGGTCTTCCATAAAAAGATTGAAAACTTACCCAACCTACAATGTCTTTCAATTCATTTTCTACAACCCAAAGTGGTCTTTTTTCAGGTGAATGTTCTTCGAACCATTTTGCTTTACTTTCAACTGAAACTGGTTCTGTATCGGCAGTTACTAATCGCGAAGCTATTGTAGAATTATAAATTTCTGTTATTTTTTCTAAATCGCTTCGTTTAGCATCTCTGTATGTTAACATCTAAATTTTTAAATTTTATTCTCTTTTTGATTTTAAAAAGGAATATTCTTTTTCATCGCCATCATATAGCCCAAATGCATTGCTTCGTGAATATTGTTGTACAAAATTGCATCTTCAATCGATTCTAACGTCATACCAAAACTTGTTTTATATGATCGATAATACGATAGTTTTTCCGAACGATAATCCTTGAACATCTGCATTGGTGTACTTTCCAACATTTCCTTCAATTCTGTCACATCTTCTTCCGTTACTTCCGTATTTCCGATTGTTCCTTTTTTATACTTCTGAATAAACTGAATATCGACCAACATCCTATTATCGGTTAAATAATAATGGATCAATTGCTGTGTTGCCAAAACGTGAGCCGCATTCCAAAACAAATTGTTTTTATAGCCAACAGGTATATAAAGTAGTTGTTTCAGAGAGTGTTGTTCAAGCTCATCAATAATCTGTTTTCTTATATTCGTCAGATAAATAATATGCTCTTCCATAGTCAGATTTAAAGTTTAAATATACATCAAATTAAGTCTATTTATCAAATTATAAAGCAAAACAATTAAAATCACGTTTTTAGATTATTTAAAGTCTTTGATTCTTCGTAATTTTGTCTCATTAAAATTAAAAGATGGCTTACACAAGAGATCAAATATATCAAGTATTAGAAGAATTAGGTATTCGCAATTGGATGCGTAACGCTCAAGTGATGGGAAATGATATTATATTGGATATTGTTTCTCCTTCGCCTGCAATGCACGAACGCAAGCGTTTGGAAATTGCGTTGAAAAATGCATTTAAAGAAAATTTACCTGAGTCAAATCTTAAACTTAACATTTCTGTTGAAGTTGAAGAAAAAAATCCGAACGAAATCAAAGGTTCTGAATTGCCAGGTGTTAAAAATATTATCGCTGTAGCATCAGGTAAAGGTGGTGTTGGTAAATCTACTGTTTCATCAAACTTAGCAATAAGTTTAGCAAACATGGGATTCAAGGTAGGTTTATTAGATGCTGATATCTACGGACCTTCTATGCCAATTATGTTCGATTGTCAAGATGCTCGTCCATATTCTGTAGAAGTTAATGGAAAAACGAAAATAAAACCAGTAGAAGCTTACGGAATTAAATTATTATCAATTGGATTCTTTGCTGATACAGATCAAGCAATTGTTTGGAGAGGACCGATGGCTGCAAAAGCATTGAATCAAATGATTCGTGATGCACATTGGGGAGAATTAGATTTCTTATTAATCGACTTACCTCCAGGAACAGGTGACATTCATTTATCTATCGTTCAACAAGTTCCAATTACAGGAGCTGTTGTAGTTTCTACGCCTCAAAATATTGCATTAGCAGATGCAAAAAAAGGAGTTGGAATGTTCCAAATGGAAGCGATTAATGTTCCAGTTTTAGGAATTGTAGAAAATATGGCGTATTTTACACCAGAAGAATTACCTAACAACAAATATTATATCTTTGGACAAAATGGTGCAAAGAACTTAGCAGAACAAATTGGTGTTCCTTTCTTAGGCGAAATTCCAATTGTACAATCTATTCGCGAAGCTGCTGACGTTGGTCGTCCAGCTGCAATGCAAGAAGATACTGTTGTAGCTAATGTTTACAAAGAAATTGCACGTAACGCAGTACAAAGTTTAGTAGAACGTAACAATACTTTGCCTCCAACAGAAGCCGTTCGTATTACAACGATGGCAGGTTGTTCGGCAAAAAATTAAAAAAAGTAAAAGATCATGACTCCAGAAGAAAAATATTCAGAAGTTGAAAAGGCCTTAACTGAAATTAGACCATTCTTAAATTCAGATGGAGGCGATATCGAATTAGTATCTGTAGAAGATAATAATATTGTAAAAGTTCGCCTTACAGGTGCATGTATAGCATGTTCTGTCAACCAAATGACCTTAAAGTCAGGTGTTGAAATGACCATCAAAAAATATGTTCCAGAAATAGTTTCGGTTATCAATGTTTCAGATTTTGAAACTTCAACTGAAGCAGATCAAATATCTTCCTTAAAAGAAGAAAATTAGAATATCATTAGATTCTCATAAATTAAAACGCCTTTATATCAATTTATAAAGGCGTTTTATTATTTTTGGCAAACAATTTGAATCTTAACCTCAAAACCAAAAATTCAAAATGAAAAAATATATTTTATTTTTTACTTTTATTGTCCTTTCATTTGCATTGCCTTTAAATGCTCAAAACAACTACAAAGTTGGCGAAAATCTAAAATTTAGAGTTCATTATTCTGGATTGAATGCAGGTTTTGCTTCCATTGATGTAAGAGAAGCTACATTGAATGGAAAAAGCCATTATCACATCATAGGAAAAGGAACTTCAACAGGTGCTGTGCGTGCTTTTTTTAAGGTAGATGATAATTACGAATCGTATATTGACAAAACAGATTTGAAACCTACAAAATTTGTTCGAAATATTGTAGAAGGAAGTTACAAACGTCATCAAATTTATTATTTTGATCATGCCAATAGAAAAGCAAAAGTCGAAAATAAACGAGATGGAAAAGTTACAACAGAAACGATTCCTTACGATGCGCAAGATTTACTTTCTGCTTTTTATAGCTTACGTAATGCCAATCATACCACTCTTAAAACAGGAGATTATTTGAACGAAAATATTTTTCTTGGTGATGAAACGCTTAAATTTCGATTGAAAGTTTTGGGACGTGAAACCCTAAAAACAAAATTCGGAAAAATTGCAGCAATCAAAATTCGTCCGTATGTACAATCTGGTCGTGTTTTCAAAGAATCAGAATCGGTTACAATGTGGATTTCTGACGATGATAACTTAGTTCCGCTAAAAATAAAAGCGGGTTTATTAGTTGGATCGTTAAATGCAGATCTTAACGAGTATAGCAATCTAAAATATCCTATTACTTTTACGAAGTAAATTGAAAAAGCGAAGTTCGAAATCCGAATTTCGCTTTTTTTTATTTCTCCAAATATTCCAAAAAAACATCACTCGGAATTTCCATTGCACCCAAACTCGCTAAATGTTCGGTATAAACTTGACAATCGATCAATTTATATTTCTTGTGATATTTTGCAACAAACTGTATAAAACCAGCTTTGGAAGCGTTGCTCACTTTCGCAAACATACTTTCTCCACAAAAAATACCGCCCATATCAATTCCATAAAAACCACCAACTAATTCGTCGTTTTGCCAAACTTCAATACTTTTTGCAATTCCCATTTCATGTAACGTACAATATGCTTCGATCATATCATTTGTAATCCAAGTTCCGTCCTGATCTTTTCTATACGCTTGCGAACAATTTGTAATCACTTCTCGAAACGCTTTATTCTCTGAATAGGTAAATGTTTGATCTCGAAAAACTTTCTTCATCGATTTCGAAACATGTAAATTTTCTGGAAACAAGACAAATCGATCTTGAGGAAACCACCAAATAATTGGATCTTCTTCATTAAACCAAGGAAAAATTCCTTTCTGATAAGCCAGAATTAAGCGTTCTGGCGAAAGATCTCCTCCAACAGCTATAATTCCCTCGCTGTTCACTTCATCGTAATCAGGAAAGATTAAATCAGAACTTAACCAATACATATCGTTTTGTGTATAATTTATATAAAATTAAAAAAACGTGTCCAATGAAGAACACGTTTAGTATTAATTGATGTTTTGTTTTCCTTAGAATGGTAAATCATCATCATCTCCGTTAGAAAAAGTATCTACTGGAGGCGCTGGTGCAAAATTATCGTAACCTTGAGGTGCTTGTGCAGCTGCATTCGCCATATTCTCAATTCTCCACGCTTGGATTGTATTGAAATATCTTGCTACACCTTCTGGGTTCACCCACTCGCGACCACGAATGTTGATAGAAACTTTCACTTCATCACCAGGTTTGTAAGCATTCAACACATCAGTCTTATCTTGTGTAAGCTCAATTAAAATATCTTGTGGATATTGTTCTTGCGTTGTAACAACGAATTCTCTTTTCTTGAAACTTGCAGTAATATTTTGAGTTTCAAATACTTTTTTAATTCTTCCTGTAATTTCCATTTTTGTAAAAGCTTTGTACAAATTTAGAATGTAAAAAAAGATTAAAAAAATTTTATTTCGAAATTTTGTTAGAAAGAAAACTTGTGTATATTTGCAATCCAAATCGGTGAGATTTTAGCGGGCGTGGTGGAATTGGTAGACACGCTAGACTTAGGATCTAGTGCCGCAAGGTGTGGGAGTTCGAGTCTCCCCGCCCGTACAACAGAAAAGACTTTGAAATATTTTCAAAGTCTTTTTTTATGATTTATTGTTTTCTAATGATTTATAATATTTTTCATAAATTTAGATCATTATTTGGTTATAAGTTGGTTTGGTATGTATTCGAAAAGAAAAAGAAATTTGAAATCTGGAGGGAGAACTATCCCCATTTTTGAATTTATAGTGGTTGTTATTATCATCATTATTTTGATTTACTTCGCAGTTTTCTGAGGAAATTATTCTTCATTTTTTTTAACATTAATTTATAATTATTCCATTATCTATGGTTTAATATTTGTTCTTTATAGATAACAAATCTATTAACAACTTATAAAACAAAAATTATGGACAAATTACAATTAGAAGGAAAATGGAATCAAATCAAAGGATCTGTTAAACAAAAATTTGGAGATTGGTTTGATGATGATGATACTTTTTTGAATGGAAAATTTGACGATATCGTTGGAAAAATTCAAGAAAAAACAGGAAAAACAATCGAAGAAATTGAAAGTACAATTAGAGATTGGGTTGACACAGATGAAGATGCAGAAGATAATGCGAAAAATAATCAGCCACAAGCTTAGTTGATATAGAAAATGGTTAGAATTTAGGTTCTAACCATTTTTTTATGCTTCTATATTTTTATAAAATGTTTTTCGTCGCTTGTGAACAACAGGATCAAAGTTTTTCCATAATTGTTGCACTTTTGTATTTTCCTCAAGCAAAGGGTTCGTTTCTAAAGTTTTAATCCCTCTTGCTATAAATCGATCATAAAGTTCTTTAAAAATCAAGGCATTTACACCTTTATTTTGATAATGAGGATCAATTCCTATCAAATAAAATTCGACATGATCGTTCTTTTTTTGCGCTTGCATCAAATGCCACCAACCAAATGGAAACAATTTTCCTTTCGTTTTCTGAAATGCTTTCGAAAATGAAGGCATTGTAATCGCAAAAGCAATCATTTTGTTGTTTTTATCTTTTACACACGAAATAAAATCAGGATGAATAAATTTTAGATATTTCTTTTTGTAATGTTCAACCTGAAATTTTTCTATCGGAACAAAACTTTGCAATTCTGCATACGTCACATTCAACAAATCGAACATCTCATCAACATAAGGTAACATTTCGTCAATTGTTTCAAATTTATACGTATCAATTTCGTAACGTTTTTTGAGCATTTCGCACAATTTATCCATTTGTTTTACCTTACCCAAATTAGCAATATCAATAGAATATTCTAACCATTCGGCTTTTGGTTGATAACCTAATTCTTGCAAATATGTTTGATAATATTCGTAATTATACAAACCGATTAAAGTTGCAACTTTATCAAATCCTTCTGTTAATAACCCCGCTTTATCCATATTCGAAAATCCCATCGGACCTTCTATATAACTCAGTTTATTTTTTTTAGCAATGTTTTCAACAGTTGTTAATAAAGCTTTCAGAATGTTAATATCATCTTTAAAAACTAACCAACCAAACCGAATTTTAGTCTTTCCAAGTTCTTTTACTTCGGTCCAATTAATAATCGAAACAATTCGTCCAACCACTTCTTTTCCTTTGTAAGCTAAAAAATAGTTAGCTTCAACCGTCTCAAAAATTGCATTATTTTTATCAAAACTTGCGAGTTCATCTTTCTTTAAAGAAGGCACCCAATACGGATTATCTTTATACACTTCAAAAGGTAAATCGACAAATTTCTTCATTTCACTTGGCGTATTCACCTCTCTTACTTCGATCATATGCTATTAAATTGCGTCTAACAGATTCTAATTTAGGAAGAATTTTTTAGAGAACAATTTTCTCTTCTACAGATTTTCCGTTTTTATCTTTTCCGTAAAATAAAATATAATCAAGCTTTACCGAAATTCCAGCCGTTCCTTTCTTCTGTTTTAAGAAAACACGATTCAGTGTTATCAACTTGTTATTAACAGTTGTTTGAACAATTGGATTTTTTTGAGAATCAAGCTTAAGCGTTAATTTTTGAGTTGGATAAGATACTAATGTCAACTGAAAAACATTCTTTTCAATTTTCTTAATATCTAAACCATATGCCAATTTCTTTTGTATAGAAGTCAAGGGCTTTTTTGAGCCATCTTCAGCATAAAGAATGCGATAAATATCAACTGGATTATCATCATCTAAAATTCCTTTGCTCGAAAAAAGTGCATCGTAAACAAACGTATTTTTATTGTCGTTGTGCTGAATATAGAATAATCTATTTTCTGATTTTGGAGGAACAGGATAACCTTGTTGTGCATTTACAACAAAAGAAAAAAGGATAGAACAAATAATTAATAGGTTTTTCATTGATTGATATTTTTAAAAATAGAAGATACGAATTATTTGAATGATTATCTAAATCCAAATAAAAAGTTTCGAAACTTTAACTTGCTCAATATTATTTTGATCAAGAAAATCTTGCGGAAATTTGATTAAATCTGAAATTGGAATAATTTCATCATTCTGAATAAAATTATATTTACCATGACCAGTTTGATATTTAGAACTTTTATTAGAAACTTCGTGATTGATTTCAATCATTTCATCTTCTAAATCAATAGTAATTTCTGATTCTTTTTCTACAACGAACAAAACCTTTTTATTCCTGAAAAAATAAATTTCGCGCTTAGATTCCTTTAAGAGATGATTGTAAGTATTGACAACTGGAATGGTAAAAAAAAAGAATAGTATCAAAAAAATCATTCCAATAATTATGTTAGTTAAAATGAAATCTGTCACAAACAATAATTGATAAGCTATAAATAAAAAAGTAAGACAAAGAATTGCAAAAAGAATCATATTAAAAACTGAAATATAGCTTAAAAAACCAATTTTGACGCGAATAACTTCATCATTTTCGTGTTTATATTCTTTTTGAGAATCAATGATAAATAAAATGATTGGTAGAAAAATTATTAACAAAAGTAAGATGATGAAAATCGAATTTTCTGTACTCATTTTTTATTTTTTTATTTTCTCTTTGACGAATTCTACAATAATTGGAACCAAAGAAAACACAATAATTGCCATTACGACAATTTCGAAATTGTTTTTGATAAATGGAATTGTTCCAAGGAAATAGCCAGCCAATGTAATCCCGAAAACCCAAATTGTTCCTCCGATAAAATTATATATAATAAATGTACCATAATGCATTTTAGAAATCCCTGCAACGAAAGGTGCAAGCGTTCTTACAATCGGAACAAAACGTGCAATTACAATGGTTTTTGAACCATATTTTGTAAAGAAATCTTCGGTCTTTAGTATCGCAGAATCTTTAATAATTCGTTTACCGAAAATTTTAGTTGTAACTAATTTCGTTCCTAAGGTTTTCCCAATCGTATAATTGACTGTGTCGCCTGCAATTGCCGCGATCCAAAGTAAACCTAATACAATATAAATATTGAGTTGAGCTGGAAAAGCCGCAGCTAACATCCCTGCTGCAAATAAAAGCGAATCTCCAGGTAAAAAAGGCATGACAACCAAACCTGTTTCGATAAAGATTAAGAGAAATAAAATCAAGTAAAACCAATGTTGATAATCATTCAAAATGGTTTCTAAATATTTATCGATATGTAGAATATAATCTAAAATTTCCATGATTTAAAGGTATAAAAAAACTCGACCGAAGTCGAGTTAAGTTTTTATAGTTATTCTTGTTCAGCTACCTTTTTTTTGCCGAACTTTTCTTTGATAATTTCCACTAAAATTGGAAGTACAGAAGCGATTGTTATTCCTAAAATTACTTTAGAAAAATTATTTTGAACCCATTCTATATTTCCTAAAAAGTATCCAATAAGTGTTAAACCAACAACCCATAACACGGCTCCAATCACATTATATGTAATGAAAATAGAGTATCCCATTCTCCCAATTCCTGCAACGAAAGGCGCTAAAGTTCTTACAATTGGTACAAAACGTGCAATTACAATGGTTTTTGAACCGTATTTTTCGTAGAATTCGTGCGTTTTATTGATATGTTCTTCTTGGATGAAATTTTTACCAAAAATCTTAACTTTAGTTGCTTTGTAACCAACTTTTTTCCCGATGGTATAATTCAACGTATCACCGAGTATCGCGGCCACCAAAAGAATTGCAATCATAATCCACACATTCATATCATTTGTTTCTTGTGCAGCTAACATCCCTGCCGCAAACAACAATGAATCTCCAGGTAAAAAAGGCATCACAACTACACCTGTTTCCACGAAAATGATTAAAAATAAAATTGCATACAACCACAAACCATATTCATTTGCAAACTCTGCTAAATGCTGGTCGATATGCATAATAAAGTCAAAAAGACTCATAAATACTTCCATAAAAGTTGATTAAATTTCCGAAGCATTAAATGCATTTTTGATATGATTTACGCTCCAAGATTGTTGTTTTTTTAAAAGTGCTAAAATATCAAATCTTACCTCAGAAATAAAATTATTTTTCTGAATAAAATCATCTGCGGCAAGAATTAACAATTTCTTCTTCTTTGTGTTAACAGAACTTTCTGGCTCGGCAACATAATTTGAAGTACGACTCTTAACCTCTATAATAACAATCTCATTTTCAAATTGAGCAATAATATCGATTTCGGCTTTTCTGAAAAAATAATTTCGAGCCAATATTTTGTATCCATTTTGGATTAAATAATTAACAGCAAAATCTTCTGCTTCTTTTCCGAAATCGTAACTAATACTCATTCAAAAAAAATTATTTTGTTCCGTACAAACGATCTCCAGCATCACCTAAACCTGGAACGATGTATCCATTTTCATTCAATTTTTCATCTAAAGCAGCCAAGAAAATTGGAACTTCTGGATAAACATTTTGTACAGCTTCCACTCCTTCCGGACAACCAACTAAACAAGCCAAACGAACAGATTTTGCTCCTTTCTCTTTTAGAATTTCGATTGCTTTGATTGCAGAACCTCCGGTTGCTAACATTGGATCTACCAAAATCACATCGCGAGAATCTAAATCAGTTGGGAGTTTACACAAATATTCGACAGGTTGCAATGTATCATGATCGCGGTAAAGCCCAATATGACCAACTTTCGCAGTTGGAATTAATTGATGAATTCCTTTTACCATTCCCAATCCTGCCCGTAAAATTGGAACGATAGCCATATCATTTCCTTTTAATTTGTAACCGATTGTTTTGGTAATTGGCGTTTCAACTTCAACTTCTTCAAGCTCAATATGACGTGTAATTTCGTAACACATTAAACCTGAAATTTCGTCTACTAATTCACCAAATTCTTTTGTTGTTGTGTTTTTATCACGCATTTGCGTAATTTTTGCTTTTACCAACGGGTGAGTAATGACTGTTAAATTATCTTGTTTCATATTTGTTTGTATAATGATGCAAAGTTACATTTTTTGAAGTAACATTTAACTGAACTTTCGCACCCATTTTTAGTGTAACATTGTGACCTGTATGACCTGCAGGAAATCCGAAAGCGACAGGAATATTTAGATTTTTGGTGAAACTATGAATGACTTCAAAAGTTTTTGGATCGAATGGATGATTGTAGTTATCAGCATTTTCTTCTTCCGTATCCATGTGTGTAAAATTTCCTAAAATAATTCCTTTTACTTGAGTGAGGATTCCGTTGCGTTTAAGATTCATCAACATTCGATCAACTGCATACCAATTCTCGAACCAATCTTCTAAAAATAAAATCTTATCCGAAGGATTTGTAATCGCAGATTCGCTCCCTAAAAGGGAATACACAATCGAAAGATTTCCTCCGATTAATTCTCCTTTTGCTTCGCCTAAATTATTGTAAGCATGTGATTGAATTTCGTAATTAATTTCCTTCCCAAACAATGCTTCATAAACACTTTGATAAGATGTTGGATGATACTCGGTATTTGCTAATTTCTTCGCTGTAACACCATGTATTGTTTGAAAACCCAATCGGTTAAAATGATTGTGAAAAACAGTTATATCAGAATAACCAATTATCCATTTTGGAGACTTTTTGAAATTAGTTAAATCTAACTCATCAATAATTTTTACTGAACCATATCCTCCGCGCGCGCACCAAACTGCTTTGATTTCAGCATCATCTAATGCCCATTGAAAATCTTCGGTTCTGATTTCATCTGTACCAGCATATTTGTAGCCAAAATCATATTCAGCATAAATATTTTTCCCAAGAACAGGAATCAATTTCCACGATTTTATTAAGTCTATTGCTTCGTCCAATTCGCCTTGTAACATTCGTTTTGCTGGCGCAACAATTGCTATTTTATCACCTTCTTTTAAAAAGTTGGGCTGAATCATTTTTGTAAAATTACCTGTCCCAAAGATAGAAACAAAAAATACATGAGTGAACCATTAACTTGAATTTTATCAACAAAAAAACCAATCTTTAATAGATTGGTTTTTTTATAAATTATATATAACAACTAATTATATTGTAATTTTTATTGTAGCATTCCAAGTTCTTCCGTATCCGAAATAAACTTGGTTGTTTACGTTAATTCCTTTATATGTATCAGCTCCTTTGTAATCTGCTTGATAGTTTGTAGTTGCTTCAGAAATATAAATATGATTAAATACATTATTTACATTAAAACGTAAAGTTAATTTATTTCTATCTGTTAATTTATGCTCCCAAGAAATACCAGCATCCATTAAATTGTATGAAGGCAATTTTAAATTACCAGATCCTCTTGTTGATGTATCATCAACTACAGAACTAACTCTTGAACTATATAAATCTCCTTGATAGCGATAATTTGCATTAACAGAAATACTCTTTATGACTTTATAATTCATACCTAATCCAAATTGTGTTTGTGCAGCATCTCCTACTTTCAATTTATCAAGGTTTTCGCTTGTAGTATCTAAGTAATTTTGATTATCTCCATATACAAATGTCGTAGATTGTCCTCTATATTTCCAATCTCCTAAAGAAGCGAAACCTGTCAATTCTAATACTCTCATTAGTTTGTATCCCATTTCCAGTTCTAGTCCTTTATGTCTTTGTTCAACACCTTGGTTTACTAAATTTATAATTGAACCACTTTCTACGCCGTATTTACTTATATCAGTTGATGTAGCAGTTCTAGAGTCTGTTGTTACACGATTTTTCCAATTTGTGTAATATCCATTCAAGTTTGCCCAAAAATTTCTAGCTTTGAATTTATATCCAAACTCTATACCTAATACCTCTTCATTTTTAGTATTATTATTTGCTTCATTACTATTTCTTAAAAATAAAGCTCTACTAAATGGCTGGCGAGAATAGAATCCAGAGTTGGCAAAAATCATGTGATTTTCTGCTATAGTAAAACTAACACCTCCTTTTAGGTTATATCCCCAGTTTGATAATTTTTCAGATTTTTCGTTTTCTTCAGTATATTTAAAATAATCCCAACGTTGATTAGTTTGATTAGATACCGATCCTTGAAAAAATGTACTAAATGCATCTGTTGAATACTCTAACTGAGTAAATAAACCTCCATAATTCACTCTTTCTCTATCATCATAACTCGTTTTTTCTGTGTCATTCTTAGCGTAATTATTCAATTTCCATGGATCATTTGTAGAAAACGTTTTGGAAACATTATAACCATTTGGATATCTAACATTTGTCCCCGATCTTACAGTGTAGTAATCACCTCCCATTAAATTCGCTAATTGTTGAAAATGATCTCCTTCGTATGCTCTAAGATCAAAACCTACATTCAAATTTAATTTGTCTGTGAATTTATGCTTTAGATTAGAAAGCATTCCATACCATTGATGATTGTTTACGTTAGATCTTATGGCATAACTAGAAGCTCCACCTGCTTGACTTTGTCTATCAAACTGATTTTGGATTAATTTTAATCCTGTATCAGAGTCAGTTGTCGCTCTACCCAAAGGTCCTGTTCCTCCTCCACGACCCCAAGAACCATAAAGAACTGTAGATAAACTAGTTTTATCATTTATATCAAAATCCCAGTTTATATTCATTACGGGTTTATGGTAGAAATTTCTTCTTTCATTAAACAGTTCACCATGTAAATAACCTTGATTTCCATTGAACTTACGCCCATATTTCAAAAGAGTTGATATTGGTTGAGCATAATTTTGATCATGCCACTGAGGTGCTCCTGTCAATAAGAAGTTTAATGTATGATTTTTAGATGGTTTATAGCCAAATGAGATAAAATAATTTTGTCCTTGACCTTTAGTACCATCATTGTATCCGTTACCTTGCCAATGACTTAATAATAAGGAAACACCAAATTTATTATTGATTAACCCTGTATTGTAGGCTAATGTCGAAGTGTAATAATAATCATTTGCTATTCCTGCTCTAAAAACACCTCCTTCTTTCTTTTCTGTAGCTTTTGTTATAAAGTTATATGTTCCCCCTACAGATGAAATGGCTATTTTTGATGATCCTAAACCTCTTTGAATTTGAATTGCAGAAGCTATATCAGACATACCCGACCAGTTTGACCAATATACTCTACCACTTTCCATATCATTGATTGGTTGCCCATTCAATAAAAATGCCGTGTTAGATTGATCAAAACCACGTGTAACAACTCTAGAATCACCAAACCCTCCTGATTGTCCTGCTACATATACAGATGGTGTATTAACAAAGGCTTTGGTAATATCATCACCTCCTCCAGTGCTTCGCTCTATCTGTTCTTTAGTAATTGTAGTTGATGCAACTGGTGTTTTTCTGTCTTCAGCTAGATCAATTACTCCTTTACCTATAATTAATGTCTCTACTAAAGACACATTTTCGTCCTCTTGTTGAACAACTTTTGTAGAATCTGTTGGTTCAACAACTTGAGCGAAAGATAATGTTGCCGTTAAGGCAAAAGCTCCTACTAATAAAAGCTTCATTGAGTTTAACCTCATCTTATGAAATAGTTTAAAAGTTTACTTCCGCAAATTTCTATACTTTAAATGAGATTATTGTTAAATTATGGTAAAATTTTATAAAATCAATTAACATCTTAAATATTAATTATTAATTATTATTTTTTATTCAAAATAGTCGATATTTTATCAATATTTTAAATTATATGAAGTAATTCTATTAAATTTTAAAGATTATTTAACATTTAATTAAAAATTAACATAATGTAAATGTTAATTTTTAACATTAATTATAGGAATACAATGATTTTTTTTTAGAAAAAAGATGAAAACTCAAGAAAAAATTAATTATTTAGAATCAGTATTAATAAAATTAAATTCAATAACTTTTTTATTTATAAAACAATAGTTTTTAAAATATCGTTAATTTATTAAAATCACTTTATAAAAAAAAAGTTTTCATAGATCACATAAAAAAATGTTAATTTTTAACAAATATTAGTAATCTATAATTATCTACTAAATTTTAAATCTCCAATTTCGATTAATATTATTGATGCAATAGGACGAATGATTAAAACGATAAATACTGAAAATTCTAATGGAAGTGTAAATCTTTCTAACTTATCAGCAGGATTTTATGTCGCAACAATTCAAGATGATAATGGAAATAGTGTTTCGCATAAATTTATATTGAAGTAGATTTCTTACCAAATAAAAAACAAAAAGCAAGCTGAAATAGCTTGCTTTTATATTTTTGAAATTTATCTAAATCTTAGTCATTCAAACTTTGTAGGTAAGAAACCCAACCTAACGTTTGGTATTCTTTTGCCGCAGTTTTTACATCAGCAGCTTTGTAAATTCCACGACCAACAATCATAAAGTCTGTGTGGTAATTTTTGAAAACTAATTCTGGCGTATTATACTGTTGTCCTTTGCTATCTCCAGTCGAAGAAATATTAACACCAGGCGTAAACAATAACAAGTTATCAGGAATTTGGCGTTGTGCAACAGCTCCTAAAACATTTCCAGATTGTTCCGAAACATTAATTGCTTTTGTAAAGTAATAATCATCAGTCAATGTTCCTTTCGAAGACATTTCAACAATTGTGATAACTCCGGTATTTTCGAAAACTTTTAATGATTCTAAACCTCCAATTGGATGAACAGTTACTAAATCTGCCCAATCAGAAATTTTGTAAATCGATTTCTTAAATTGTAATTCTTGCGTATTTCCAATATCTCCAAACTTGCGATCTTCGAATAATAAGAATTCTTTTTCACGTGCGATTTTTTTCAACTCAACAATTAAGTTATCCGAAAAATCTTGAATAATATCTGAATGTAATTTTAACGCAACAATATGATCACCAACCTTTTTAGCGAAATCTGTAATTTCTTCAGAAGTAATTAAATCTGCAGAAGCAATTAAGTTTGATTGTTTTTTAAGTGCTAATTCAACCAAACGTTTTCCAACTGGATGTACAATTTTTTTGTTTTCCAATGCAATACGTTGTTTTGCAGGAACCGCTTCTGGAGGTAGAGCTAAAAAGTCTTTGATTTTTTTCGCTTCATCATCACTTAAACGGTGATATTTATGTAAAATATCGATTACCTCGTGAATTGTAAATAACGTTTTCACATTGTAACCTTGTTCTTTCAATTTTTCAGATCCACCTTGCGCACGATCTAAAACAACCACCAAATCTTTTACACGTAAACCTTCGCGCTCAACTTGATCAATTGTTTCTAATAAAGATTGTCCAGAAGTAATTACATCTTCGACCAAAAGACAAGATTGTCCTTCCGCAAAAACACCTTCTACCATACGTTTAGTACCGTAACCTTTGTTTTCTTTACGTTTAATAATCAAAGGAATATTCGATGTTAAACTCATTGTAGTCGCCATTGGCAAAGCTGCATAAGGCACACCACAAATCAAGTCGTATTCTACATCTTCAACTAAATCTAATAAGTTATTTGCTAAAGTTTTTAGTAATTGTGGACTCGAAGCTAAAGGTCTTAAATCGACATAGAAAGGAGATTCTATACCACTTTTTAAAGTAAAATTTCCAAATTTTATAATTCCCAGCTCGTAAGCTTTCAATAAAAAATCTTCTCTTGGTTGCATCTGTGTAATGTTTGAGCAAAGTTAATAGGTTTTTGAGTCATTTATGGCATTTTCACGAAAATTAATTTTAAGATGAATAAAAATTGAATATTTATACTGATTTGATTTATAATTTGTTCGAAAAGTGAAATATTATAAATTCTGAAATAATTTTTCTAATTAAGAAACATTCAATTTGGAGCCGTTTTAGATGAAAACTTCATAAAATAACTTTACTTTTGAAATCTATACAAACACAAATGAAAAAATATATATTCGCTAGCATCGCTTTTGTAAGTATGTTGGTTTCGGCACAAGAAACGCCTTTCAAATTCAAAGAATTAGTTAATAATTCTGCACTTCCTATTATTTCGCAAGGAAAAACGGGAACTTGTTGGTCATTTTCGACAACTTCTTTTTTAGAATCGGAAGTGAAGCGTTTGACAGGAAAAGATGTCGATTTATCGGAAATGTATAATGTGCGTTTTACTTATCCTGTAAAAGCTTATAATTATATATATCGCCAAGGAAAAGCACAATTTAGTGAAGGAGGTTTGTCGCATGATGTATTAAACTCGGTTCGTAAAAATGGATTAGTTCCAAACGAAGTTTATGCAGGTTTTGCGAATGGAACAGATGTGAAACATAACCACGAAATGTTGGTAAAGGATTTGAAAGTTGGATTAGATTCGATTGTAAAAAATCCTAAAAAATATTTAACTGCAGATTGGAAATCAAAATTTGATCAAAAATTGAATGATAAATTAGGTGTTCCTCCGACAAAATTCAAATTCGAAGGAAAAGAATATACGCCACAAGAATTTGCAAAAGCCTTGAAAATAAATCCTGATGATTATGTAACCTTGACATCTTTTCAGCAAGCGCCTTATTATTCACAATTTATTTTGCAAGTGCCAGATAATTTTTCAAATGGTTCATATTATAATTTACCATTAGATGAATACATGAAAGTCTTGGACGAAGCGTTATATAAAGGATATACAGCGGCTTTTGATACAGATGTTTCTGAAAAAACATTTTCTAAAAAGTATGGAATGGCAATTTGGCCTTCAGAAGGTTTAGAATCAGATTATTTTGTTCAGATTTTACCTGAAAAATGGGTTTCTGCTGATGAACGTCAAGCGGCTTTCGAAGATTATTCGACAGAAGACGATCATTTAATGCATATTACGGGAATTTTGAAAGATCAATTGGGAAATCAATATTATGATGTAAAAAATTCTTGGGGAACAACAGATTTGGGAAATAATGGGCACATTTATATGTCGAAATCATTTTTCAGAATGAAATCTATCGCTTTTACAGTGCACAAAGATGCGTTGTCAAAAGAAGTGAAAAAGCAATTAGGAATAAAATAAAACCACTAACAAATGAATACATTAGAACAAGCGATAGAGAAACTAGATTATAAAGGTTATTTGGATGTAGAAATTCCAAAAGGCACTGATTTGATTGCGGAAATCAATAAATTACGTAAAGAGAAAAATGCGGTGATTTTGGCACATTATTATCAGTCAGGAGAAATTCAGGATTTAGCAGATTATTTAGGTGATTCATTGCAATTGGCTCGTGCAGCTGCAAAAACTGAAGCTGATATGATTGTTTTTTGTGGTGTTCATTTTATGGCGGAAGCCGCAAAGATTCTGAATCCGTCTAAAAAAGTGGTTTTACCAGATACAAAAGCAGGTTGTTCTTTGGCAGATTCATGTTCGGCAGAAGGTTTACGTGGTTTACGTGAGCAACATCCAAATGCGATTGTGGTAAGTTACATCAATTGTGATGCGGGTGTTAAAGCAGAATCAGATATTATTGTCACTTCTTCGAATGCGGAAGCGATTATTAATTCGTTGCCAGAAGATCAAGAAATTATTTTTGCGCCAGATCGTAATTTAGGTCGATACTTAAATCAAGTTTGTAATCGCAAAATGATTTTGTGGGATGGAGCTTGTATCGTACATGAAGCGTTTTCATTGGAACGAATTGCACAACAAATGGCAGATCATCCAAATGCAAAATTAATTGCGCATCCAGAAGCGCAAGAAGATTTATTGAAGTTTGCACATTTTATTGGTTCAACTTCTCGTTTGTTAGATTATGTGGTAGAAAATGATGCACAAGAATTTATTGTGGCAACGGAAGAAGGAATTTTACACGAAATGCAAAAACTTGCGCCGAATAAAACATTAATTCCTGCTTTGGTTCAAGATGAATCATGTAATTGTTCTGAATGTTTTTACATGAAATTATCCACATTAGAAAAATTATATCTGTGCATGAAATATGAATTGCCAGAAATACAAATCGAAGAAGAATTGCGAGTGAAAGCATTAGCTGCAATTAATAGAATGTTAGATTTATCAGAAAAAATAAAATAATGGCTATTCAAGATGTTTTAGTCATTGGTTCTGGAATTGCCGGACTTTCTTATGCGCTGAAAATTGCGATTCGTTATCCCGATGCAAAAATTACAATTGTAACAAAAGCAAACGAAGACGAAACAAATACAAAATATGCACAAGGTGGAGTTGCTGTGGTAAGTGATTTCGAAAAGGATAGTTTTGAAAAACATATCGAAGATACACTTCGTGCAGGAGATGGTTTGTGTAAGTTAGAAGCGGTTGAGGTTGTCGTAAAAGAAGCGCCAGAACGCATCAATGAAATTATTGATTGGGGTGTTCGTTTCGATAAAAATCATGAGGGGATTTATGATTTAGGTCGAGAAGGAGGTCATACCGAAAACCGAATCGTTCATCACAAAGATATTACGGGTTGGGAAATTGAACGTGCAATGCTCGAAGCAATAAAATCTTACCCAAATATCAAAATGCTAACACATCATTTCGTAGTTGATTTAATTACAGAACATCATCTTCGTCAAGATAATACAGATAAAATAACATGTTTTGGTGCATATATTTTAGATTTGAATACCGATAAAGTTGAGCAACATTTAGCCAAAGTAACTTTGTTAGCAACTGGCGGAGTTGGTCATGTTTATAAAAATACAACGAATCCTATTATTGCAACTGGTGACGGAATTGGGTTGGCTCGACGTGCGAAAGCAACCGTTTCGGGAATGCAATTTATTCAGTTTCATCCAACAGCTTTTTACAGTGAGTTTGATGGGCAATTGTTTCTGATTTCGGAAGCAGTTCGTGGTTTTGGAGCAAAATTGCGTACAAAAGATGGCGAATTGTTTATGCATAAATATGATGAACGTGAAGAATTGGCTTCGCGTGATATTGTGGCGCGTGCGATTGACAACGAAATGAAATTGCGTGGAGATGATTATGTTTATATTGATTGTCGACATTTAGAGAAAGAAAAATTCTTGGAGCATTTCCCGAATATTTACGAAAAATGTAAATCCGAAGGTTACGATATGTTTACCGAATTGGTTCCGGTTGTTCCAGCTTCGCATTATTTGTGCGGTGGAATAGACGTCGATTTAGAAGGAAAAACATCTATCGAGAATTTGTTTGCGGTTGGCGAATGTTCGAATACAGGTTTACATGGTGCAAATCGTTTGGCTTCGAATTCGTTGTTAGAAGCGATGGTTTTTGGTCATCGTGCAGCGTTAAAAACGGTCGATTTATTAAATGATAATCAATTTTCGATTTATAATTTTGAGTTTCCAGAATGGAACGAAGAAGGGATGAAAGTGCAAGAAGAATTAGTATTGATTTCTTATTTACGCAAACAATTACAAGCGATGATGAGCGAATTGGTCGGAATTGTACGAAGTGATAATCGTTTGCAAATTGCACAGAATCGTATCAATGAAATTGAGAAAATGGTCAACGAAATTTATTATTTTACGATTGTTTCACCTAAAATTTTAGAACTTCGAAATTTGGTTGATGTAGCACATTTAATCATTGAGCAAAGTATCAATCAAAAAGAAAATCGAGGAACTTTTTACAACAAAGATTTTAATTAATGAAGAAGTTATATCTGTTCGTTACATGTTTTGCAATGAGTTTTTCTTTTGCTCAAAATTCGAAAGAAAAACAAAACGTAAGTTTGACTTTTGGTAAAGAAGCTAAGAAAGCGGTTGTGTATTTTGGTTGCGAAAATTTCAAAGAGAATAGCGAGTTACAAACATGTATGAACAAAAACTTGAATCAAGATATTCAAACTCAAATTTCATTCTTTTCTAATATTGCTGATTATCTTCATATCGAAACTGCTCAATCTAAATTAGGTTTTAAAATTAATGAAGATGGTAATTTTGATGATGTCTCGACTGATGGTTCAAATCCAATTTTTAATAGTGTAGCATTGTCGAGTTTAGTTTTGTTGAACAATAAAATGGAGCGAGCTAATCTGAAAATGACGCCTGCAAAAGGAGTCGATGGAAAAGCGGTTGCGATGAAATATACAATGCCTTTACGTTACGAATCGGCAGAAAAAAATAATGATTTTGAAACTTTCCCTTCAGAAAATCGTGTATTGTTTACTTTAAAAACTGATGAAGAAACGATTGAAGTAAGAATTGATAAAGAATTTAATTTAACAACTTTTGGTAATAATGGAAGTCGAGAATATTATTTAGGAAAGTTTTCTAATCTTTTCGAAATGGCTTCTATTGATCCTTATGCAACTGCTTTTGATGTGGCTTTTAAATCTGGAGCAATTGACATTACAAAAGGTAAAATTGATGACAAAGAATATAAACTTCAAATCAAAAATTTCTTCGAAAATGATCCTTCAGTACAAGTGTTGATTACAGTTGTGCGTGAAGAAAACGGTACTTGGGCTGAATATTATGAATACAAAACCAAGAAAGAATTTAATCAATCAAAATTTGCATCCTTAACATATAGATAATGAATTTTCCTCCATATATCACACAAGAAAAATTACAACTTTTTATTCGTCAAGCTTTTTTAGAAGACGTTGGCGATGGCGATCATTCAACTTTAGCGTCGGTTCCGTATGATGCAATTCAAGAAGCTGAACTGAAAGTGAAAGATAACGGAATAATAGCTGGAATTGAATTAGCAAAAATTATTTTCGATACGTTTGATCCATCTTTAAAAATAGAACAATATATAAATGATGGCGATAAAGTTCAATTTGGTGATATTGCGTTCAAAGTGAAAGGTTCTTCGCAATCAATTTTAACTTGCGAGCGATTAGCGTTGAATTGTATGCAACGAATGTCTGGTATTGCGACTTATGCACATGAAATGATGGAATTGGTAAGCGGAACAAATGCCAAAATTTTGGATACACGCAAAACAACACCTAATTTTCGTATGTTAGAAAAATGGGCTGTTAAAATTGGGGGCGCAGAAAATCATCGTTTTGGATTATACGATATGGTGATGTTAAAAGATAATCATGTCGATTTTTGTGGAAATATTACTAAAGCAGTTGCGCAAACCAAAGATTATTTGGAAAAACATCATTTACATCTAAAAATAGAGGTGGAAACGCGCAATATGGATGAGGTAAAAGAAGCTTTGGAGGCAAATGTTGATTTTATTATGTTGGATAATTTTGATCTCGAAACGATGAAAGAAGCTGTTCAATATATAAATGGACAAGTAAAAACTGAAGCTTCGGGTGGAATTACAAAAGAATCTGTTCGTGCAATTGCCGAAACTGGTGTTGATTTTATTTCTTCTGGTGCGATTATTCATTCTGCTCCTAACTTTGACTTGAGTTTAAAAGCTGTGAAAGCTTAGTTTTTTAACAATTTTTCTTAAAAGTTTGCATTTGAGTAAAAGAGAATGTCTATTTTATCAGAATTTAAAATATTTAAATTTTGTATAACTGAAAACTTCAAAAAAATATAAAGCAAGCTATTTACAGCTTGCTTTTTGTTTTTTATTTATCTTAATAACCTAGTTTTCTTTATTCCTGATTTCAAGAAAAATTCATTCAATAAATCCATTTTCTGCATACATTCATCACCTAAGTCAATTTCTTTATTACTTGATCTAAAAGCATTACAGTCAAAACATATTTCAATATACTCTAATAAATTATCATCTTTGTCTAAAAACAATATAGCATTATTAGGCATATAACACCCTGAAGACATGCGAACATTTGAATCTTTCAAGTATCCATAATTAAAAATTAGATTAGTTAATTCATCTTTTTGAGAAGAATTTAGTTCAACATAATCTTCAAATCTTAATTTATCAAACAACGATTTATCCTCTTCCATACTTACAAAATAACTCCACATTTCACCACCTGCAACACCTGGTTTTTGTTGATGATACGTTGCTAAAACTATTTTTTCTGATATATTATAAGGATAAATTTTATTTCTTTCAGTAACAGTTAATTTATCTTGTTTTACACAAGACATATTTTTATAAAACAACTTTTCTTTGTATTGACTTCCACAACTTGTTAATATAAAAAATACTATTAGTAAAATACTATATCTACTCATTACTTGAACACAAATTTATGTGAAACACTATTTCCATTATAATCTTGAAATGTTGCGATATAAAATCCTGTAGATAAATTAGAAAGATTTACACTTCCATTAGAATTTTCAGTATTTATTGTTTTAATCATTCGTCCTGTTGCATCAATTATTTTGATCGAAATTGGAGATTTAAAATTTAATTGATAATTCAATATTTTATTTGAAATGTAAATTTTAGACGAATTTTTATCAATATCATTTGTACCTAAAGTCGAGATTTTAGCCGCTTCAACTACATATTCTATTCCTAATTTTGTAAACTTCGCCGCATGCGTAGACGTACTTCCCATAAACGCATAAGTATCTCCGGTTGTGTGTATATTAGGATTATCTTCTCCCATTTTAGACTCGAAAGGTAAAGTCGCCGCATAACCATTTTCCGACCAACTCGCATGATCTGAGCATCCATAACCACATTTTGAAGTATCATACGTGAATTGATGTAAACCCGTTTTGTTGTATTCGTCCATCAATTTCATCAAAAACGAATTGAGATTTGCATCACAATAAGTATCCGTCATCAAAATAACATCTTTCGTAGAACCTTTGTAATTCGTCATATCAAATTGTACATAACCTATTACATTTTTATTCTCCGAAGCGTATTTCTGCGCAATTTCTTTCGATCCTACCAAACCTATTTCTTCTGCAGCATAAGCCATAATTTCGGTAGTTCGTTGCGGTTTGAAATTATTTTTCAACAAAACACGTAAAACTTCGGTAATTGTTGCAATTCCCGATGCATTATCATCTGCTCCTGGCGCAAAAGTCTGATTTGCATTCCAACCAACAGTCGAATCGGCGTGACCTCCAATAATCACAAATTCATCTTTCTTTTCAATTCCATTAAAAGTCAAAATCAACGATTTCATTGGTGTATTCACATGACCAACGATTCTTACAGCAACATCTGTTCGTCCTGCATCAGCAATCATTTTTTCCCAAACTTCTTTCAATTTAAGAACCGCATCATTTGCTTCTTGTCGTGTATGATAACGCGTTTTGAAACCTTCTAACATCAAAATTGTTTTCTCAATTTCTTTCACATCAACATCATTCAAAGCCGTAGTTATAAAAGCTTGTTCTGATATTGTATAATTGAAAGGTGCTTTTTTCTGAGATGGCTTTTCTTGAAGTGATTGAAGTGCATCTTCTTTCGAATTTTGAAAAACATAACCATGTCCATGTGCAAATTTTCCGTGCAAACTTTCAGCAATTGCAGGATGAAAATAAATTGCAGATAAATTATCTTTCGAAGATATTAGATCAATTGAATCTGCATGATTTTTTTGTAAAAAAATTGCATTCTCTGTCTCCATTGTCGCAAAAATGAAGTTTTCTTTGGATTGCCCAAAAGAAAAAATAGCATGGAATAAAAAAGGCGTAAGGAATAAAAATTTATTTCTCATAAAATCATATTAGTGTTAAAACAAATATATGATTAATAATATTTTATCAGATTTATTTGAAATAAAAAAATCCATCTTTCGATGGATTTTTTTATTAATATTTTAATTGAAACTTTATATAAGTAATCTTTTTACCTTCTTCCAAAAACTTCGATTCGTAATATGTTTGTACTTCCGTTACAATTGCAGGAATATCCGAATGATCTGGGTGATAAACATCGTGTGTAGAACGAATCACTTCGTGTCCTTCGATGTGAATAACACCATGTGTATATCCGTGTAAAAATTCAGAATCTGTTTTTAAATTAACTGTTCCTTCAGGTTTTAAGATGGTATTGTAACGTCTCAAAAATTCAGGATCTGTTAAACGATGTTTTGTTCTTCTGTATTTGATTTGTGGATCTGGGAAAGTAATCCAAATTTCGCTCACTTCATTTTCTGCAAAAAGATGATCGATAATTTCGATTTGAGTTCGAAGAAATCCAGCATTTTCAATTCCTTCATCCAAACAAGTCTTAGCACCACGCCAAAATCTTGATCCTTTAATATCTACTCCGATAAAATTACGATCCTTGTCACGACGCGCCATTGCAACTGTATATTCTCCTTTTCCGCACCCAAGTTCTAACACAATTGGTTTGTCGTTCTTGAAAAATTCTTTGTTCCAATTTCCTTTTAATGCAAACTCGTTAATTGCCTCTTCTCGTGTTGGTTGAACAACATTCTGAAAAGTTTTATTTTCGTTAAATCTTCTGATTTTATCTTTTCCCATTTCGGATATATTTTGCGCGAAATTACGAGATTTTGATTAATCTAAAAAACTGTTCTGAAAACACATAAATATCATCAAATAGTATTTATGTAAAAAGGTTTGTTATTTTTGTATTGAAAAACTAAAATTAGAAAAATGGATTTTATCAAACAATTTCATAGTGGCTGGGCTTATCTTGTGATTTTGATGGGCGTTATCTTTGTGATTTCAACATTAATTTATGCGATTTCTAAAAAAGATACAAACGCAACAATAAAAAAAATCGGGTTATTTACAACCATTACTTTTCACGTTCAATTATTACTTGGATTAGTCTACTATATTATGATGTTTTCTGCTTTGGAACCATCAGGAATAATGAAAGATTCTGGCTTGAGATTAACTTTTGTTGAACACCCTATGATGATGATTGCAGGTGTTGTTTTTATGACAATTGCGAATGCAAAATTAAAACGATCTACAACTGTACCAATGAGCGTTGCAGTCTTTGCAATTATTGGTTTAGTTTGTATTTTAAGTAGAATTCCTTACCATGTTTGGTTTGCTTAAAAATTTAGAATAAATTCATAGAAAAGAGTATTAAGTTATTAATACTCTTTTTATATTTTTATGTGATTTATAATTTTTTTATTCTAATTTCGTTATTAACAAGTCGCTAAAGCTTTCTTTTAAATTTTAAGAATCTTTGGCACTCGATTTGAAATAGACTTGTACAAACTAAGAAATAAAATGAAATACATAAAATATCTATTCTCTTTGCTTTTGGTTTTAGTAACTTTTAACCTAAACGCTCAAGATTTTCATACAGCAAATATCAAGGTTGATTACGAACAAGAAACTGGAACTTTAAATATCACTGCGCGTACATTTACCAATCAGTTGGAAAAAGCAGTTGGTGCTGATGTTTCAAACAAATCTAACTTCGAAAACAAGTTGAAAGCGTATGTAAATAGTAAAGTTGATGTAAAAGTAAATGGTAAAGCTTTGGGAACTTCTTATTATGGTTATCAGGTAAATGATAAATCGACACGAGTTTTTTTTAAGTTTGATAAAATTTCTAATATCAGCTCGATAGAACTAAAAGTAGCTTTGTTGACAGATATTTTTAATGATCAACAAAACATTGTAACTTTTGATGTCAAAAATAAAAAAGACACAAAAGTATTAACAGGAAATAACGACACCGTAAAGATGTCTTTCTAATAAAGCAAAAGCCTTCCGAAATCGGAAGGCTTTTTTATTTCAAATATGCTTAATAATTATCTCTAATAATTCGTAATAACTTTTCGTTCTCATTTCGAATCCAAGATAAATCTTTGATCGAATTATTATTCATCAAACTAAAAATTAACGTTCTTCCAGATTTCGTTTTCAAATAACCACTCAACGTTACATTATTGTTCAACGTTCCTGTTTTGGCGTAAATATAAGGTTGCGCCGAATCTTTGTATCTATTTTTGATTGTTCCCGTTTTACCGCCGATTGGGAAAATAGAAAACAAACGTTGCTCAGGAAATTCGTTGTACATTTTCCCTAAAACTTGCGCAAAACTTTGAGGTGTAAACAAATTATAACGCGATAATCCCGAACCGTCAAACCATTCTGGTTGCTGTTTCAAATCATTCAACAAATATCTTTTCGAAAAGGTAATCGTTTCAGAAGCGCTCAATTTTCCTGGTAAAGTACTCGAAGCTAAAATCAATAAATGTTCAGCCAAAAAATTATCGCTATTTTCCATCATTTCGCGGTAAACATCATCTGATTTCTGACTATAAAACACTTTCGGATTATTGACCATTGGCGTTTTGACCATATCAACAGGTTTCCCCAAAATTTGCGACAACGATTTTTCTATCACCGTTTCATTCACAATGAAAGGAACTTTTTCTGTTCGTTTTTTATTGCTGATATAAAATTTATTGTCATAGAAATTCCTCGGCTCTGGCATTTCTCTAATTTCTGTTAATTCTTCAAAATATGTTGGAAATGTTTTGATTGAACTTCCATTTTTCGAAATTGAAACTAAATTTTCATGAATCGGAAACTGACTTCTTTCTGGTGCATAATCTTTTCTAAAATCGTCCCAAGTCCAACCTGGTAAAAAAGATTCTTCGTCGAAATTATTCCAATGAAAAACAATTTTAGAACCATTATTTTTCAAAAAATCTACCGCTCGTGTATTTTTATATTTTGGATGCAAAAAAGTTGGATCTCCAGTTCCTTCGATATGCAATTCGTCACCAATCAACTGATATTTGAATGCAGGGATAGAATCGTTCAACATTTTCATTGCTGTATACAACGTAAAAATTTTGGTATTTGATGCTGGAATAAAAAATTTATTCCCGTTATAATTATAGATTTCTTCTTTCGTGATTGGATCATACAAATAAAATCCTGTGAATTGAGTGGAATAGAAATCAGAATTGAGATGTTTCTCAATTAATTCGATCTGCGCAAATAGATGCACAGACGAAAAAATTGATAATATGGTAAGTAAATACTTCATTAATCTTTATTATCGAAAGGAACTGTTGGCGAATTACTATCATTCTTAATAATCATCTCTGTATGCGGATAAGGCATCGAGATATTATTATCGTCTAATGCATATTTCACCGCGCGATACAATTGCCAATAAGCCGTCCAATAATCACTATTCTTCACATAACAACGCACAGCCAAATTCACAGAACTTGCTGCAAATTCTAAAATCTCAACCGTTTTAGATTGTGTATCATCAACCAATTCATTTTTCTCTAAAACATTCAACAAAACTTCGCGCGCTTTGTCAAAATCATCATCATAAGAAATACCAACATTCACATCTAATCGACGATATTCTTTGACGGAATAATTGGTAATTGGATTATTAAACAAATTTGCATTTGGTAGCGTCACAACCTGGCCTTTTCCAGTAGCAATCACTGTATTTAATAAACTGATTGATTCGACAGTTCCTTCATTTCCTTGTGAAACAATATAATCTCCTACTTTAAACGGTTTGAAAAGAATAATTAGAATTCCCGCTGCAAAATTTGACAAAGACCCTTGTAAAGCTAAACCAATTGCTAAACCAGCTCCTCCTAGTGCTGCGATTAAACCGGAAGCATCTAAACCTAATCGTGAAACAACAAACATTATCACGATCATTTTTAGAACAATATTTATAATCGGAATAAGAAAAGTACGAATAGATAGATCCACATTACGAGCAATCATACGTTTTTCAATCAATTTTTTCAATTTGCCCGCCAACCATAAACCAATTACTAACGTAAATATCGCAGAGACTAAACTCCACCCCACTTCAGACCCTTTCGTAATTAACCAGTTCGTAATATATTCTACATCTTTGATAGGTGTTGAAATCACATCTTGTAAACTATCAACCTTGTCTTGTTCTTGCATAATATTTTTTTAGTAATTCAGCGGATAAAATTAATTCCATTCTTACATCTTTTCAAAAAAATAAAAAAATTATCATTTTTTTTAACTAATTTTAATAAATCTGAATATTGGTACAATATTCGTTAATAACAAATTACAACTAAAAAAAGACTATAATTAAAAATTAAAATCTATGAACATTATTGAATTAGTAAAAGGGTATATTACCCCAGATTTGATCTCGAAAACTTCATCAGAATTAGGTGAAAATGAATCGGGAATTTCTAAAGCAATCAATGCATTTATTCCTATTCTTTTAGGAGGTGTTTTAGAAAAAAAGAATTCTACTACAGGCTTATTTCATACCATCAAATCTTTTGGTGCTTCTCGTGGATTAGCTAATATTTCGACAGAACAAGAAACTCCAGACACAATTAAAGAATTAATCAATGTTATTTTTGGTTCGAATGCGCAACCAATCGTTTCTAAAATTGCTGAATATGCAGGAATTTCGACAGGTTCATCTTCAAAATTATTAGACTTAACTGCATTAACAACTTTTGGATCTATTGGAAAAGAAGCCGAATTTAACAATGTAACAGAAGCTGATTTCTTTTCATCTTTAGGAGGAATTAAAGATAAAATTTTAGGATTAATTCCAACTGGTTTAGGACTTGGAGCTTTAGGTTTAGGAACAATATTTAACGATGCGCCTAAAATTACTGAAACAATAGATGTTGCAAAAGATCATATAACTGAAACTATTACAGAAACAAGAAAAGTAGTTGATGTAGAACCAGAAGAAAAACCATATGTAGCGCCAGTTGATGCTTATGCAGAAACTCATAATAACAATGGTGGTGGAGGTTTTTGGAAATGGTTAATCCCATTAATTTTAGTTGCTTTAGCAGCCTTTTTCTTATTAAAAAAATGTAATAAGAACGAAGAAAAAACAGTTATTACAGAAGAATCTGAAATTGTGGTTGATTCATTAAATGAGGATTCTCTAAACGCTGCACCAAAAGAATTATCTGATATTGATTTAGATGGTGTTGCATTGAAAGGATATGCAAATGGATTAGAAGATCAAATTATCAAATTTATCAAAGCGCCAGATTTTGCAACAATGACAGAAGATCAATTGAAAGAAAAATGGTTCAACTTTGATAATGTTAACTTCGTTTTTGGTAAAACAGATCAATTAGAGCCAGGTTCTGACGTTCAATTAGATAATGTTGCTGCAATTTTGAAAAAATATCCAACTGCAAAAATTAAACTTGGAGCGTACACAGATAAAGTTGGTGATGATGCAAAAAACAAAGAAATCTCTCAAAAAAGAGCAGATTACTTAAAAGCTGAATTAACAAAACGTGGTGTTGGTGCGCAAGTTATTGCTGCCGAAGGTTACGGAGAAGAATTTGCAAAAGTAGCTGAAACAGCTTCTGACGCAGAAAGAGCTTCTGATCGCAAAATGTCATTACGTTTTACAAAATAATCATTTCATAAAATTTTTAAATAAGGGGTAAAGGCAACTTTATCCTTATTTTTTTGTTATTTTTTTCGAAACCAACTCGCAACAAGCTAAACAATTAATATCTTTGCACACTATGAAATTTTCAATCGATAAAAAATACGAATTTTCTAAGGCAAGAGCTGGTGTTGTAGAAACCGATCATGGTAAAATCGAAACACCTATTTTTATGCCAGTTGGTACGGTTGGTACAGTAAAATCTGTTCACCAACGTGAATTAGAAGAAGATATTAAAGCCCAGATCATTCTTGGAAATACTTATCATTTGTATTTGCGTCCAGGAACTGATATTTTGCACAGAGCGGGTGGATTACATAAATTTATGAATTGGCAAAAACCAATTCTTACAGATTCTGGAGGATTCCAAGTGTATTCTTTGGCAACAAGTCGTAAAAAATCTGAAGAAGGAGTGCGTTTCAAATCACATATCGATGGTTCTTACCACATGTTTACGCCAGAAAAATCAATGGAAATTCAGCGTTATATCGGAGCTGATATTTTTATGGCTTTTGATGAATTAACAGGAATTCCAGCAAAATATCACGATGCAAAACGTGCGATGCATGTCACACATCGTTGGTTGGAGCGTTGTAGAACTTGGTTAAACAATAATCCTGAATATTACGATCACAAACAAACGCTTTTCCCAATTGTACAAGGAAATGATTTCAAAGATTTGCGTCAAGAATCAGCAAAATATATTGCGGATTTCGGTGCAGAAGGAAATGCTATTGGTGGATTATCTGTTGGTGAACCAGAACCTGTGATGTACGAAATGACGGATATCGTAACCGAAATTCTTCCACAAGACAAACCTCGTTATTTAATGGGAGTTGGAACACCTTGGAATATCATCGAATGTATTGCTTTAGGAGTTGATATGTTCGACTGTGTTATGCCAACTCGTAATGCGCGTAACGCCATGTTGTTCACGTGGAATGGTGTTATGAATATGAAAAATGCAAAATGGAAAGATTGTTTTGAACCATTAGACGAAAACGGGACTAGCTATGTGGATAGTTATTACACAAAAGCCTATGTTCGTCATTTGTTCAATGCCAACGAAGCGTTAGGAAAACAAATTGCATCTGTTCATAACCTTGCGTTTTATTTAGATTTGGTAAGAGTTGCAAGACAGCATATCTTAGCAGGAGATTTCGCTCAATGGAAAGAACAAATTGTTCCACAATTAAAACAACGTCTGTAGTTTGAAAATAATTGATAAATACATCATCCGAAACTTTATCGGAACCTTTATCTTCATGGTTTTGATTTTGTCTACTATCGCTGTTATTGTCGATCTTAGTCAAAAATTAGGACGTATTAATGATAGTGGTTCTACAGCTTTTTCGGCTTTAACCCAATTTTACCCTTATTGGTCTATTTGGATTATCAACACCTTTTTACCAATTGCCGTTTTTATCACTGTGATTTATTTTACATCACGACTTACGATGCAAACCGAAATTGTAGGTGTGCTTTCGGGTGGTATTAGTTTTTATCGATTTACACTTCCATATATTTGGGTTGCTATATTTTTAGCTGTTTCTGCTTTGGTAGTAGGAAATGTGGTTTTGCCTTGGGCAAATATCAAAAAAAATAAATACCAATACACCCATTTATTGAGTAATAACGACAAGGAAGAATATTATAAACGACAACGTATCGGTTCGCAAATTTCTCCTGATGAGTTTGTTTTTGTAGATAGTTATGACAGAACAGAAAAATTAGGAAGTTCTTTTATGTATCAAAAATTTGATTCGACTGAGTTGAAAAAACAAATCATCGCTTCAAGTTTTAATTGGAATGATAAAGATTCTACTTATGCATTAATGAGTGTTTACACACGCGAAATTAACAAGGATAAAACCGAAAAGTTAAATTACGAAGCCAATACAAATTTGAAGTTACCAGCTTCTCCTGATGAAATTTTACCAGAAGAATATGTTGCTGAAACAATGAATACCTTCGAATTAAATGAATTTATTCAGAAACAAAAAGCAAAAGGTTCTGCCAATGTAAATACATACGAAAATGAATTAAATAACCGTTTGAGCGTACCATTTTCAACTATTATTTTGACACTTTTAGCTTTATCGCTTTCATCTAAAAAACGTCGTGGAGGAATCGGAATCAATCTTGCAGTTGGTATTTCGTTAGCGTTTGTCTACATTTTCTTCTCGCAAACAACGTCTACGTTTTCCGAAAAAGGATATGTTTCGCCACTTGTCGCCTCATGGATACCAAACATCGTCTTCGGATTACTAACTTTGTTTTTATATTTCAGACGAGCACGTTCATAAAATATTTCAAAATCCAGTTTCGAAAAGAACTGGATTTTTTATTTGACATTAAACCAATTATATTTTTAATTAAAAGAAATAAAATTTTTTATTCAATTGATAATAATTAACTTTAAGACATTCTAAATTAATCCCTTAGATTTAAAAAAAGTTGAAGTGTAAAACTAAAATCAATTGATATGAAAAAAAATTTACTCCTTTTATTTTTAATCCTTTCGGTTTCTATTTTTTCACAAGAAACATTAAATACGATGTTTTATAATGTGTTCAAATTTCCGAATTCACTTCCTCAAAATCGTCAATTGATCTTAAGAGATATTTTAGACGAATACAAACCAGATTTATTTATGATTTGTGAATTAGTAACAGAAAATGGCGCTGATTTAATCTTAAATACATCTTTGCAAAATCAACCTGATAAATTTGCTCGCGCACTTTTTGTGGCTGATACAACGAAATTAGATGATCCGTTACAAACAATGGTTTTTTATAATACACGTAAATTGACGTTGGTTAATCAACAAAAAATCCCAACAGTTTATCGCGACATCAATCAATATTCTTTTCAATTAAATATTACTTCAAACGATCCCATTCATTTAGAAGTTTTTGTTGCGCATCTAAAATCAAGTACAGGACCTGCAAATCGTCAAATGCGTTTGGAAATGGTGCAAGAAGTCACAAAATCCTTGAAAAAATTAACGCAACCTAATACATATGTTCTTTTTGCTGGAGATTTTAATTTTTATAATTCATCAGAACCAGCTTATCAAGAAATTATCAATCCGGCAAATGCTATTTTGATGATTGATCCATTAAATGCACTTGGAAATTGGCAAGACAATCCAGCTTTTAGTTATTTACATACACAAAGTACACGCGTTTCTAACATAGGTTTTGGAAGCGGAACTAATGCAGGGGCAAGTGGCGGTTTAGATGATCGTTTTGATTTTATTATGATGAGTGAAAATTTCAAAAACAGCTCACGTTTTTCTTTTATAAACGATAGTTATAAAGCGTATGGAAATAATGGAGATTGTTTGAATAAAGATGTTAAAGATCCTGATTGTACAGGCATTTACTCTCAAACTCTACGAACTAATTTGTACAATATGAGCGATCATTTACCTGTTGTGATGCAATTTAAAATTCATGAGAGTTTAAGTACAAAATCAATTGAATCAAAACCTTTTATCTGGTTAAAATCAGCAAATATTACGAATGATAAAATTATAATTGGTATTGATAAAACACAATTAAATACTCAAAATAATATACTTTTCATTTACAATTCAGTTGGACAAAGTGTACAATCGGTTCGTATTAATAATCAATCAAATATAACGATTAATTGTCAAGGATTAGCGGCTGGAATTTATTATATTAAAACAAAAGAATCAAACGAAATTTTAAAGTTTATAAAGAGATAATTCAATATTAATTTTATCGAAAACAAGATAATTTCATTCAAAACAATAGCTCAACTATTTACTTAATATTTTAGCTAAAATCAACCCTTTAAAAATTTCGTCAACTTACAGAAAATTCGTAATTTTGCATCCTAGTACAAATTCTAAAAGTAAGATGATAAACATTTCTCTTCCAGATGGAAGTGTAAGACAGTATGAGAGTGGCGTAACTCCTATGGACGTGGCGCTAAGCATTAGTGAAGGTTTAGCACGTAATGTAATTTCGGCTATAGTAAACGATCAACAAGTTGAAACAACAACCCCAATCACCACAGATGCAACGATCAAATTGTTAACCTGGAATGATGAAATGGGTAAAAAAGCTTTTTGGCATTCATCTGCTCACTTATTAGCGCAAGCTATTTTAGAGTTTTATCCAAATGCTAAATTAACTATTGGACCTGCGATTGACAAAGGTTTCTATTACGATGTTGATTTTGGTGAGGATAAATTTACAGAAGCTGATTTTGCGAAAGTAGAAAAAGCAATGTTAGAGAATGCAAAGAAAAAAGCTGAATTCAAATTATATTCAGTTTCAAAAGCAGAAGCATTAGAGACATACAAAGACAATGAATACAAAACAGAATTAATCTCTAATCTACAAGATGGAGATATTACATTCTGTACACACGATAATTTTACAGATTTATGTCGTGGTGGACACATTCCAAACACTGGAATTGTGAAAGCTGCAAAAATCTTGAATGTTGCGGGAGCCTATTGGCGTGGAGATGAGAAAAACAAGATGTTGACTCGTGTTTATGGTATTACATTCCCAAAACAAAAAGATTTAACAGAATATCTTGAGTTATTAGAAGAAGCAAAAAAACGTGATCACCGTAAATTAGGGAAAGAATTAGGTTTATTTGCTTTCTCTGAAAAAGTTGGTGCAGGTTTACCTCTTTGGTTACCAAAAGGAGCTGCTTTGAGAAGAAAATTAGAAAACTTCTTATTGAAAGAGCAACAAAAAATGGGTTACGAAATGGTAATTTCTCCACACATTGGTCAAAAAGAATTGTATGTAACTTCTGGTCACTATGCAAAATATGGTGCAGATAGTTTTCAGCCAATTAAAACGCCAAACGAAGGAGAAGAATTCTTGTTAAAACCAATGAACTGTCCACATCACTGTGAGATTTACAAAACATCTCAATGGTCGTACCGCGATTTACCAAAACGTTATGCAGAGTTTGGTACAGTTTATCGTTACGAACAATCAGGAGAATTACACGGTTTAACGCGTGTTCGTGGATTTACTCAAGATGATGCTCACTTATTCTGTACACCAGATCAATTATTAGAAGAATTCAAAAAAGTAATTGATTTAGTATTATATGTATTTACAAATCTTGGATTTGATAATTATTCGGCTCAAATCTCATTAAGAGATCCAGAGAATAAAGAAAAATACATCGGATCTGACGAAAACTGGGAAAAAGCTGAACAAGCAATTATCACAGCATCAGCAGAAAAAGGTTTACCAACAGTTGTAGAATATGGCGAAGCTGCATTCTATGGACCTAAGTTAGACTTTATGGTGAAAGATGCATTAGGACGTCAATGGCAATTAGGAACAATCCAAGTGGATTATAATTTACCAGATCGTTTTGATTTAACTTACACTGGAGCAGACAACGAAAAACACAGACCAGTAATGATTCACCGTGCGCCATTCGGCTCTATGGAACGTTTCATTGCCATTTTGTTAGAAAATACAGCAGGGAATTTACCACTTTGGTTAACACCAGATTTATTCACAATTTTACCAATTAGCGAAAAATATGTGGAATATGGAGAAAAAGTATTAAATTTGCTGGCCGAAGAAGAAATTAACGGACTGATTGACAGTAGAAACGAGAAAACTGGTAAAAAAATCCGTGATGCCGAAATCGGTAAAATTCCTTTCATGTTAATCATCGGTGAAAAAGAAGCAGAAAACGGTACAGTTTCTGTAAGAAGACACGGAGAAGGTGATTTAGGAGAGATGACGATTCAAGCGTTTATCGACTTCATGAAAGAACAAATCAAATTAAAATAATTTAAAACAGAATAACTATCGCAATTAGAAGAAAAGGCGGCAGAGGTCCAGCCAGAGTAATTAAGGAAGATCAACACAAGATCAATGATAAGATTGACGCGAAAGAAGTACGCGTTGTTGGAGAAGGTATAGAACCTGGTGTATATCCAATAGCTAAAGCTTTAGAACTTGCAGAAGAACAAGGTTTAGATTTGGTAATGATCAGTGAAAAAGCCATTCCACCTGTTTGTCGTGTCGTAGAGTACAAAAAATTCTTATACGAACAAAAGAAAAAAGAAAAAGAACTTAAAGCTAAACAGCAGAAAGTTGTCGTGAAAGAAATTCGTTTCGGTCCTCAAACAGATGATCATGATTACGAATTCAAAAGACGTCACGCAAGATCTTTCTTAGAAGAAGGTTCGAAATTGAAAGCGTATGTTTTCTTCAAAGGACGTTCTATTATCTTTAAAGATCAAGGAGAAATCTTATTGTTACGTTTAGCTCAAGAATTGGAAGATGTTGGAAAAGTAGAACAAATGCCAAAACTTGAAGGTAAAAGAATGATTATGATGATGGGACCTAAGAAATAATTAGGTTCTTATCATCTTACAAAAAATAAAAAACGTTTTAATTTTAAATATTTGTAATCATGCCAAAATTAAAAACAAAATCTGGAGCGAAAAAACGTTTCAAATTAACAGGAACAGGTAAAATTAAAAGAAAACACGCTTTTAAAAGCCACATCCTAACAAAAAAAGAGACTAAACAAAAGAGAAATTTAACTCAAACTGGTTTAGTTGATCAAGCTGATGTTCATTCAGTAAAACAACAATTAAGATTAAAATAAGAACGTGTTCTTATTTGGTTTATTAATTCATTATTAACCCTGTCGATGGGCCTTAAAGCAGAGCAATCTCGCCCACTACAAAAAAATTAAAAATTATGCCAAGATCAGTAAACGCAGTTGCGTCAAGAGCTAGAAGAAAAAGAGTTTTAAAACTTGCAAAAGGATATTACGGAAGAAGAAAAAACGTTTGGACTGTTGCTAAAAATGCAGTAGAAAAAGGTTTAGTATACGCTTACCGCGATAGACGTCAAAAGAAAAGAAATTTCCGTGCGTTATGGATTCAAAGAATTAACGCTGGAGCAAGATTACACGGATTGTCTTACTCTAAATTTATGGGAGCTATCCACAAAGCTGGAATTGAATTAAATCGTAAAGTTTTAGCTGACTTAGCGATGAACAATCCAGAAGCTTTCAAAGCAATCGTAGAAAAAGTAAAATAATTTTTTTAAACAATATTAAAACGTTTTAAAACTTGGCTATTTAGTCAAGTTTTTTTTTTTGCTTAAATTTGAATGAATGTCATTCTAGACTTATTTGGAATATCATCATAAATGTTATTTAAAAACCCAACTCAAATGAATCAACAAAAAGATTTATTTCTAAGAATTTGGCCATTTTTTGTCGTTTTTTTTATCTACAATTTTGCTGCAATTGCTATGACGCAATATTATGGTCGCGACGAATTACATCTGCATTTCAATCAATACAGCAATCATTATCTCGATAAACTCTTTGTTTTTTATACCGATTTTGGAACCTATTATTTATTTTTTATACTTCTTGGTTATCTATTTTGGAAAACAACTCGAAGATATTTTTATTATTTATTAGTTTCTGGAGCAGTTGCAACAACAATTAGTGTATTCTTTAAGAATGTCTATTTCGAACAAGTTTTACGTCCTGGATATTATTTTACACAGAAAAAAATAGACATTATTCTAGTCAAAGATTATGCGATACAAATGGATTCAACTTTTCCATCAGGACATTCATTAACAGCGGCAATAATTTCGATGACTTTATGTTTATTAACCAAAAACAGATGGTTACAATTATTTTTTGCACTTCATTTTCCAAGTATCGCAATTAGTAGAATCTACTTATCACGCCATTTTGCGATTGATACCGTTGGTGGTTCGTTTATTGGTTTTTTTATATTTATCTTTATGTATTACATCATCAACCAATCTAATAAACCAAAATTAGATCAAAAATTTATCAACAATGAAAATTCAAAATAAACTTAAAATATCATTAATACAATACGATGTAATCTGGGAAGATACAAAAGCTAATCATTCCTATTTAGACGAATTATTAGCCAATCACCAAACTGATATTATATTGTTACCAGAAATGTTTGCTTCGGGATTCTCGATGAATATAGAAAAAATTGGTCAAAAACCTTTTGGAGAAACCTTCGAATGGATGCAACATAAAGCCAAAGAATTGAATTCTGCAATTGCTGGAAGCATATCTACGCATGAAAATGATAAATACTATAACCGATTTTATTTCATCTGTCCAAGCGGCTCTATTTACATTTACGATAAGAAACATTTGTTCAGTTACGGAAAAGAAGCTGGAGTATATTCAGCAGGAGATAAAATTGTAACGATAGATTATAAAGGATGGCAAATTCGTCCTATTGTTTGCTACGATCTACGATTTCCAGTTTGGATTCGCAATACTGAGGAAAATCCCTACGATTTGATACTTTGTAACGCTAGTTGGCCAAAAGCACGTCGAGAAGCTTGGATTTCACTCCTAAAAGCTCGAGCAATCGAAAATATGGCTTTTATTGCTGGTGTAAATAGAATTGGCGTAGATGGCTATAATCTCGAGTATCAAGGCGATTCGCATTTATTTGATACATTGGGACAAGATTTGAAAACGATTAACAATCATCCTGAAATTTTACAATTTGAAATTGATAAAGAAGAACAAGATAAAACTCGAAAG
>NZ_JAOCDF010000088.1:0-535 GCF_029840775.1 Empedobacter sp. GD03865 | reverse complement strand
CGATACCGTTAAGAAAATGAATATTGAGAAGGATAAGAATAAATTACCGACTGAAAGGAGCGATTTAATTTATTCCCGAATCAATATTCATTTTTAGGTTAATCGTTTTACAGCCTTGACTTTTTTGATTCGTTTTTGTGTCAAGACAAATCCATAAGATTCATGAATACAATATTCTTAAAATAATAAAGCCATGAATAAAAAATAACATATAAAAACAAAGTCTAATATCTCAAGTGTTTTCTGATTACAAGACAAAATGAAAACAAAGAACAAATCATTCGCTAACAAACTCAAAAAAAATAGAGTATCGGCATCTAAATCAAAATGGCATAACAATTTACAGACGAGTGTCAATCCATTGAGAGAAGCGCAAAAATGTTTACCGACCATCGGGAGTGATTTAAACATTTTAGTGAAACGAAATGATGATTGACCGGCGAGAATTGAAGCCTTGATTTTTTGATTACTTTTTTATCAAGAAAAAAGTAATTAATAAAATGAACATAATAATAGCAAACATCTCAAATGTTTT
>NZ_JAOCDF010000087.1:0-629 GCF_029840775.1 Empedobacter sp. GD03865 | reverse complement strand
TGTTGAACTAAACCTCCAGTAGCTTTCGCTGCGATGATTTCGTACCTTAGTATATTAATATTAAACAATTGATACTATGGTAACTAAAAAAAATCTCCGGAGGAATTAAGAGCGAACAAATACATTAATCGCGCTTGTAGTGAAATTACGGGTTTTTCTGAACTTCTGCAACGTTTTCAGCGAAATATTTCCATTTTAGGCAGAAGCCAGCGTACTTTCGAGAATTATTCTCGGCATGTGGCGGCAATGGCGTTGCATTTTGGAATTCTTCCTACGGAATTACATCCCGAGCAGGTTAAAGATTACTTATTTGAACTGCAGCAACGTTCTTTAAGTCCTTCGCAATCATACTTTAAACATACGGTTTACGGACTTCGATTTCTTTTAAAAACAGAGAATCTTCCTTACGATTATCTTCATTTACCATCGATTCCAAAAGAGAAAAAGCTTCCTGTTGTTTTAAGTCGAGAAGAGATTTGGAAGATGCTTCAAAGTGCAGAACTGCTAAAACATCGTGTTTTAATTGGCTTGATTTACGGCTGTGGTTTACGCTGTATGGAAGTTCGGAACATAGAATTAAAGCATTTAGATTTCGATCGAAAACAACTTCATATCGTTCAAAGTAAAGG
>NZ_JAOCDF010000086.1:0-637 GCF_029840775.1 Empedobacter sp. GD03865 | reverse complement strand
GAACGGATTCGAAAACTGTTAGCAGAAAAATTTAATGGTTCTGAAAAGTATTTTATTGTGGATAGCATGCCTTTAGAAGTTTGCAAATTATCAAGAAGCTCACGTAGTAAAATATGCAGAGAAACCGATTATGCAATTCCAAATAAAGGTTATTGTGCTTCACAGAAAATGCATTATTATGGGTATAAACTTCATGCGGTTTGCTCAGCGGAAGGTGTCTTTCAAAGTTTGGATATTAGTCCAGCTTCAGTGCATGACATTCATTATCTGAAAGATATAAAACAGCAGTTTAAAAATTGTACGCTCTTAGCTGATAAAGGATATTTATCCGCAGAATACCAATTGGATTTGTTTACATCGCACAATATAAAGCTGGAAGTTCCTATGAGAACAAATCAAAAAAACTATAAAGATCAGCCTTTTGTAATACGCAAATACAGAAAAAGGATAGAAACGTTATTCTCTCAACTCTGTGACCAGTTCATGATTAGACGTAATTATGCTAAAAGCTTTTTAGGCTTTAAAACAAGGATACTATCTAAAATACTCACGCTTACTATTATTCAAACAATAAACAGAAACCAAAATAGAAATATTAACAACTTAAAAATTAATATTATCTAAATGCACTACGGGT
>NZ_JAOCDF010000085.1:0-639 GCF_029840775.1 Empedobacter sp. GD03865 | reverse complement strand
AAAAAAAGATCGATATGTTCCTTTATCTGATCATTTGATACGGGGAATAAAAAGATATATTTCAGCCGAACATCCCACTACTTTTTTATTTACAGGAAACACGAAAGATGCCAAGGGTTTTGATTCTCGTTACAGTCAACGCGGTGTTCAATGGGCAGTTCAATCTATCAGTAAAAAAGCAGGTATTTTAAAAGATGTGCACACGCATACTTTGCGCCATAGCTATGCCACGCATTTATTAGAAGATGGCGTAAATATCCTTCAAGTTCAGAAATTGATGGGGCATGAACGGGTGGAGACCACTATGGAATATTTACATGTTTGCCAATTGGAGCAACAAAAAGTACACAGTCCACTTGATACCGTTTTTGCTTTATGCAGCCGCAGTGGGAAGTAGCCCATGTATTGCAAAAAGTAGATTTATCCAACCAAAACTTTACCGTTCATCAAGAGAAAACGTTAAGGGCATTAACGTTGTGCAGAACTTCAGCGTTGGGCGGTCATGTAGATGCTTGCGATGCTTGCGGAAACATCAGTATTAGTTACAACAGCTGCCGCAATCGGCATTGTCCAAAATGTCAGGGACACAAACGCGAAGAATGGATACAGGCACGCGCGCAAGATTTGTTGCCTTGTTCG
>NZ_JAOCDF010000084.1:0-639 GCF_029840775.1 Empedobacter sp. GD03865 | reverse complement strand
TGAACAAGGTAGCAGATCCTGTTCACGAGCTTGTATCCATTCTTCGCGTTGATGGCCTTGACATTTCGGACAATGACGATTGCGGCAACTGTTGTAACTAATACGGATGTTTCCACACGCATCGCACGCATCTACATGGCCGCCTAAAGCAGCTGTTCTGCATAGGGTCAATGCTCTTAACGTTTTCTCTTGATGAACCGTGAAACACTGATCGGATAAAGCCACTTTTTTGAGCACATCGCTTACTTCCCACTGCGGCTGCATAAAGCAAAAACGGTATCAAGTGGGCTGTGTACTTTTTGTTGCTCTAATTGGCAAACATGTAGGTATTCCATAGTGGTTTCAATACGCTCATGACCCATTAATTTCTGAACCTGAAGAATATTTACACCATCTTCGAGTAAATGCGTAGCATAGCTGTGGCGCAAGGTATGCGTGTATACATCTTTTAAAATTCCTGCCTTTTTACAGATGGATTGAATTACCCATTGAACTCCGCGTTGACTGTAACGAGAATCAAAACCTTTAGCATCTTTGCTGTTGCCTGTAAATAAAAAAGTAGTAGGATGTTCTACTGAAATATACTTTTTAATCCCTCTAATGAGATGATCAGAAAGTGGAACATATCGATCTTTTTTA
>NZ_JAOCDF010000083.1:0-701 GCF_029840775.1 Empedobacter sp. GD03865 | reverse complement strand
TTTAAATAATTTGAGTTTTTAGATTATTAATATTTCGATTTAAGTGTATTTTAATAATGTACTGATTCAATGTTTGTGCAGTAATTTTAGCTAGAATTCTGGTTTTAAACCCCTCAAAAGTCTTTGCATAATTGCGTATAATCATAAATTGATCACATAGTTGAGAAAAAAAAGTTTCAATTCTTTTTCGATACTTTTTGAATGAATAAAACTGAGGTTTGTAATCTTTTTTATTCGATCTTTTTGGTGATTCTAATCATATATTAACTTCATTAAATAAATAAATTTGAATTGTTTGCAACTAATAATCTCTATCACCAAGTAGCACTCAATCTGATAGTTGAGATTTTATATCTTTCAAAAAATAAATATCATAAACAGATGCAGGACTAATATCAATACTCTAGAAAACACATCTTAAAGAACAATCAGCATAAAGTTTATAGCCTTAAGAAGACATTTACTGAGAAGCACAAAAACCTCTATTTGGTGCACTAAACTGATTTTATTTGCAAATTTTCGAGCGTTTAATTCTTGCTATTTTACACACCTCCAATGGTATACTATCAAGTTAAATTAATTTACTTATTTTCAATCAAATGCATAACAGTTATAATACGATCTTTGAGTTTAATAATAATTTACAATTTTTAAAATATGTAGCTTTATTTATATTGGAAAATTCAGGGAGATATCCAACC
>NZ_JAOCDF010000082.1:0-705 GCF_029840775.1 Empedobacter sp. GD03865 | reverse complement strand
CAAATATGTAGCGTTGTTACGCAAAGAAAAGCTTGCCGAGGGGCACATCTTAGAAAGTTTGTTTGAAAAGCATTGGGTTGTTTATGCCAAACGGTCATTTGGCGGCCCAAAACAAGTGATTGAGTATCTGGGTAGATATACCCACAAGGTAGCCATTAGCAACCATCGCATTACAAATGTAACCCATCAAGAAGTTACTATCAATTATAAAGATTATAGAGACGGAAGTGAAACCAAGCAACTCACATTAAAAAACGAAGAATTCGCCCGCCGTTTTAGCTTGCATGTTTTACCGAAACGATTTGTTCGCATACGGCACTACGGAATTTTAAGCAGCAGTTGGAAACGTGGCAAACTACAGCAGTTACAAGAAGAATTACACGTTGCGCGAGCATTAGTAGAGCCTAAAACACAACATCGAAAATGTTATTGTTGTAAAGTGGGGAATCTGGTTACGTTGCACGTTTTTGGACAAAGAGGTCCGCCAGAAAAGTATCTTATCGGAAACAAACTTGCTTCTGTGAATTAACTTTTACGGGTAAGGGAATTTGTGTTTAAAGCACAAAAAAACAGCCAAAACGCATGAAGAAATACAACTTCAACCACAAAAAAAACAGTAATCCTAAAATTACTGCTTGTATATCTTAAAGCCACATTTCGAAAACCCCATAATACATAAAGCTACTCCGGTTCCGTTCAACGGGC
>NZ_JAOCDF010000081.1:0-707 GCF_029840775.1 Empedobacter sp. GD03865 | reverse complement strand
AAAATACGTAGCTTTTTTACGCAAAGAAAAGCTTGCTGATACAACTGTCATCCAAAGTTTGTTTGAAAAGCATTGGGTGGTTTATGCCAAACGCCCTTTTGCCGGTCCAAAGCAAGTAATAGAATATTTAGGAAGATACACCCATAAAGTTGCCATCAGTAACCATAGAATTAAAAACGTAACCAATCAAGAAGTTACCATTAGCTATAAAGATTATAGAGATGGAAGTAAAACCAAGCAGCTTACTTTAAAAAACGAAGAGTTTACAAGGCGCTTTAGTCTTCATATTTTACCCAAACGCTTTGTGCGCATACGCCATTACGGCATTTTAAGCAGCAATTGGAAACGCGGGAAATTACAACAATTACAAAAAGAGTTAAACGTTTTAAGGTCAAGTGTAGAACTTAAAACTCAACATCGAAAATGTTATTGTTGTAAAGTTGGAAATCTTGTTACGTTGCACGTTTTTGGGCAGCGAGGTCCACCAAAAGCTTATCTTATTGAAAACACACTTTCTTCTGTGAATTAACTTTTACGGGTAAGGGAACTTGTGCTTCATTGCATCCAAAAATCGCATAAAACAACAGAAAATGCACAAGTACAACCACAAAAAAAGCAGTAATTGTAAAATTACTGCTGGTATATCTTAAAGCTACACTTCGAAAACTCCATAATACATAAAGCTACTCCGGTTCCGTTCAACGGGC
>NZ_JAOCDF010000080.1:0-768 GCF_029840775.1 Empedobacter sp. GD03865 | reverse complement strand
AGCAATTTTACAGAAGTTCAGATCGTCAAGATCTTATCAGAACAAAATCAAGGCAAAACAGTCAATGAAATTTGTCGTGAACATGGAATAAGTCAACCCACTTTTTATAAATGGAAGAGTAAATATGGCGGAATGGAAGCCCATCAATTAGCTCAATTAAAAGAACTAGAGAAGCAATTGTCCCAATATAAAAAAATTGTAGCAGAGCTTACTTTGGAAAACGTAGTTTTAAAAGATGTTATCGAAAAAAAGCTATAACGCCTTGTGAAAAACGAGAGTTGGTGTTGTATTCAAAAGAAAAACATCAGCTAAGTTCTCGCAGGGCTTGTCGTCTATTTAGCTTAAGAACATCCGTTTTTTATTATCAAAAAGTACGTAAAGATGAGGATGATAAAATACGTTTTCAATTGATAGCGCTATCCAACGAGCATCAAACTTGGGGCTTTTGGATGATGCATCATCGTTTACGAAATTTAGGATTTACTTGGAACCATAAACGAGTTTATCGAATTTATACTTCGATGAAACTTAACCTACGTAATAAACGTAAAAAAAGACTTCCTGCAAGGATTAAAGAGCCGCTTTTACGTCCGATTTATCCAAATGTAACGTGGAGTATGGATTTCATGCATGATAGTTTAGAAAACGGAAAAAGCGTGAGAAGTTTGAATATTATAGACGATTTTAATCGAGAAATTTTGAGTATTTGTATCGACACAAGCTTACCTTCAGCTAAAGTAATTTCTGAACTTGAAAAACTAATCGAAT
>NZ_JAOCDF010000008.1:0-89673 GCF_029840775.1 Empedobacter sp. GD03865 | reverse complement strand
GTAAAAGCCGAAGATTAATCTTCGGCTTTTTTTATTTAGAAAAATTTGATTCCTAAAACATAAAAAAACCTCAAACAATCACGTTTAAGGTTTTACTTTTTTATCTAATCGTTGTCTTATTTCGCTTCTTCAGCCAACATTTGTTTATATTTTTTGCCTTCGATTAATCTTTTTTCTGCCCAAATTGTTCCTCCAGGAATAACTGCTGCGATAAAAAAGATCATAAAAATTTTCCAAGACCAATTGTATTTTTCTTTCAATAAATAAACCAATATAATATAAGCTATAAACAATCCTCCGTGTACGCGTCCTGCGTATGTTACCCATGTCGGATCTTCCCAAATATATTTCATTGGCATTGCGATAAAAAACAAAACTATCGCAGAAATAGCTTCTAAATATCCAGTAATTTTAAATAATTTCAACATTCATCTTAAATTTGAAGTCAAAAATAATTTTTAATTTCCACATGAACACTAATAGATATCAGTAAAACAAATACTTAACATCTATTTTATACGTTATTATAAGCAACAATGCGATTTTTAGGCTACATATTCTTCTTTTTGATCCAAACTATTTTACTTTTTGGACAAGAAAAAACATATCATTTTTTACGATATAATGATGATACAAAATCGTATACAAAAGATTTCGAAAGCAAAAATCTTGATTCATCTTTAGATTCGCTTCAAAAAACGGGTTATTATACATTGACGATTGATTCTATAAAAAATGAAAAAGTTTATCTAAATAAAGGAAAATTGTACCAAACAATTTGGGTAAAAAACAATGAATTGTTCGAAAATAAAAATAATTATTTCCCAACGAATAATTTAGATTCTATTCTAAATAAAATCGCCACAATCAACACTAATCAAGGTTATCCGTTTGCGCAAATAAAACTTATTCCAAATGGTTTTGAACAAAATGAACAGAAAATTGAATTGGTTTTAGACAAAGGAAATCAGCGCAAAATTGATGGTGTAAAATTGGTTGGTTACGAAAAATTATCAAAAGGTTATTTGCGTCACGGACTTAATATAAAAACTGACGAAGTCTACAATGAACAGAAGTTGGCAACGATTTCGACATTAATGCAACAAACCAATTATATTGCAGAAGCGCAATTACCACAAACTTTATTTAAGCCCGATTCGACGATTTTATATTTGTATCCTCGCAAAGTGAATTCAAATTATTTTGATGGCGTTTTAGGTTTTGGGACTGATGATAACGGCGATTTTAGATTGAACGGAAATGTGCAGCTTTCGTTGAATAATGCGTTCAATAGTTTGGAGGAAATCAGGTTAAATTGGATTGGAACAGCGAACAAAAATACGTCGTTGAATATTGGTGTTAAAGTACCTTATTTGTTCAAATCCGCGGTTGGTTCGGAAACGAATTTCAAGCTTTTCAAGCAAGATTCTGTTTTTGTAAATTTAGATTTTTCGGAGCGATTATTTTATCAACTCAACCTCAACTCAAATATTGGTGTGAGCGGAATTATACAATCGTCTAACTTTTTGTTGGAAGATGATTCCTATCTAAAATCGAGCTACGACGATTATTCGAAAATTGGTTTTGGTTTGAGTTATCACTATTTCCTGAAACATCCTTTTCGTTTGATGGAAGGAAAATCAATGTTGAATGTTGCGGTAAACTCGATTCGTAAAAAGGAAAAGAACTTCTCGTGGACAGAAGATTTGGAAAATAAAACCGTCAATCAAGTTGAAGTTGGTCTAAAAACGTTTCGTTTATTCGAATTATCCAAAAAGCATTTCTTAAAAGCTAGTGCAGAGTTTAGAGGTTTACTCACAAAAGATGATGATTTTTCCGAAAACGAATTGTACAGAATTGGAGGTTTCGGGAGTTTTAGAGGTTTTAACGAAGAAAGTATTACCGCAAATATGTACGGATTTTTGAGTGCAGATTATCGTTTTGTTCCAAGCGAAGCTTTTTATATTGGACTTTTCGCCGATTATGGTTTTATTGATAACAAACGCGCAAATCTGAACACTTCTTTATTAAGTTTAGGAACTGGAATTTCTTTTTTAACGAAAATGGGAATTTTCAATTTGAGTTATGCAGTTGGTAAAACAGACGAAACTTCTTTCGACTTCAAAGAATCTAAAATCCACTTTGGGATATTAAGTCAGTTTTAAAAAAAATATTTTACTTTAGTTTTTATAAACATTGAATAATGAAATATTTATCGTTACTATTTTTACTTGTTAGTTCAACTTTGTTCTGTCAGAAAGATGATATTATAAACTTAAATGAAGTCAATATTCAGAATAAAACAAAATACATTTTATTAAAATCTTATTTTAGAAGTTGGATAATCAAAAATGATAGTTTAACAGATTTTGTAGATGGAGAAGCTTATTATCTTTATCCAAAGGAAGAATTTAAAGATAAATTAAAAGTAAAAAGGTATGTTTTACAATATAGAAACTTTTATAATCCTGAGATAAAAGGTAATAATAAAAAAACGCAAGTCTCTATAATGAATGATTATTATGGATTTTGGAATATTCCTAGTTATAATCGTCATGAAAAATATAAAAAAGTAGAAATTTCTAAAGATAATTTTGATGTTTATAACAGTAAAGATTCTATAATTGGTAAATATTATCAAGGAATTGAGAATGATAGTATAAATTTTGTTTTAAATTTTTCTCGTAAAAAAAATATAAAAATATCATTAAGTTATTTTGGAAAATGGGATAAAAAAGGAGTTCCTCAATTTTTTACTTTAATTCAAAATGAAGATTTATTTGGAAGTAAAAAAGAAATTGTAACAGAAATTTTTCTTACAAAAGAACTCCTTTCTGATTTTGATAATGGAAGAAAAAAATACAATTCAATCAACTTTAATTCTTCAAATTATTATAATAATTATTGGGAAAATTATATAATTGACTATCCTTTACCTTTAAATATCGTTAATAAATTCAATTTATTAATTGAACAAAATCCTTAACCTTGATGGTTACTTTTAATCACTTAAATCTACATTTATCTAAATCATATCTGTTTGTAATCTCCGTCAAGAAGATTTGATTACAAACAAGGTTGTTTATAATAAATGTAAGGCTACATTAATCTAAAACATGTCTGTTTGTAATGAATGTAAATCTACGTTTATCTCAATCATATCTGTTTGTAATATTTGCCAAGAAAATTTGATTACAAACAAGCTTGTTTTAGCTTACCAAACGTACTGTGTGAATGAATACTAAGAATTTTTATTAAAAAAACTTTAAATTTTTATAGGTTTATTGTTAACATTTTCGTGAAATTAGCTACTTATAAAATACTCACACAAAATAAATTTAAAAATGCGTAAAATTTTTTATCCAGTTTTAGCTTCAGCTTTATTTTTAGCTTCAGCTCAATTGGTGTCTGCACAAGACAATTTAGTTAATTCTTTGAACAAAAATGTTAGTGAAAATAGTAAAGAAGCTTTCAAATTTACTGATGTTATCAATTTAGCTAAAACTCCAGTAGAAAACCAAGGTTCATCAGGAACTTGTTGGTCATATTCAGGAAATTCTTTCTTCGAATCTGAAATGTTAAGAATGGGAAAACAACCTATTCAATTGTCTCCAATTTTCAATGCGAGAAATACATATGTTGAGAAAGGAAAACAATATGTTCGCATGCATGGTGCAACAACTTTAGGTGACGGAGGTTCTTTCTATGATGTTTTGAATACAATCAAAAAATACGGAGCTGTTCCAACTGAAACTTACACAGGTTTGAATTACGGAACAAAAACAAATCAATTTGGTGAAATGGCTGCAATTCAAGAAGGAGTTTTGAAAGCGGTTGTTGCAAATCCAAATGGTAAATTAACTCCAAACTGGGAGAAAGCCTATACAGCTGTTTTGGATAGCTATTTAGGAGAATATCCAAAAGAATTCACATACAACGGAAAAAAATATACACCACGTACATTTGCTGATCAAGTGGTAGGAATTAATCCAAACGATTATGTTGCGATTACATCTTTCAAAGATCACGACTATTACAAACCGTTTGTATTAGCGATTCCTGATAACTGGGCGTACGAATCTTTCTACAATGTTCCGATGACAGAGATGACTGACAACATTGATTATGCTTTGAAAAACGGATTTACAGTTGCTTGGGCAACAGACGTTTCTGAAAAAGGATTTAGCTGGAAAAATGGTGTGGCGTATGTACCAGAAGTTGATTTTGCAGATATGAATGCGCAACAAAAAGCAGATATGTTCAAAGGTCCAAAACCAGAAAAAGTAATTACAGAAGATATGCGTCAGGCTGCTTTTGATGATTACCAAACGACTGATGACCACGGAATGCACATTGTTGGTATTGCAAAAGATCAAAACGGTAAAGATTACTACATCGTGAAAAACTCTTGGGGTTTAACTAACGATTACGAAGGATATCTTTATGTAACAAAAGCTTTTGTTCAGTACAAAACAACAAATATTTTAGTTCATAAAAACGGTGTTCAAAAACAAACGTTGAAAAAATTAGGATTATAATCTTAATTTATATAATAATGAAAAGCTGTCTTATGAGACAGCTTTTTTTGTTTAAAAACGAATATTTCAAATGGTTTGATGTACTTTTGCAGTCTAATTTTTAGTCAATAAATATGCCTCAAAATGTAACAATACGCATATCTCCTACAGAAGCTGCAAACGAGAAACTTCTGAAACAACGTTTAGCATCTGCTGTTAAAACAAAACCAGAGAATATCAATGCTTACCAAATTATTCGTCGCTCTTTAGATGCACGAAGCCGAAATATTATTTCCCAATTACAAGTCAATGTTTTTGTAAATGAAGAATTCTCTGATGCTTTCGAGTTTCATCCAAATCTTCAAAATGTAGAAAACAAACACGAAGTTTATATTGCTGGTGCTGGTCCTGCTGGATTATTTGCTGCGTTAGAATTAATAGAACAAGGTCTAAAACCAATTATCATCGAGCGTGGTAAAAATGTTCGTGATCGTCGTCGTGATTTAGCAGCAATGAATAAAGAAGGAAAAGTAAATCCTGAATCAAACTATTGTTATGGCGAAGGTGGCGCTGGAACTTATTCGGACGGAAAATTATATACGCGTTCTACAAAACGTGGAAACATTCTGAAATCATTGCAATGGTTTGTCCATTTCGGTGCAACAGAGCGTATTTTACAAGAAGCGCATCCACATATCGGAACAAATAAGTTACCTGGGATTATCGCCAACATGCGCGAAGCAATTATCGAATGTGGTGGTGAAGTTTGGTTTGATACAAAACTAACGGATATTATCATCGAGAATAATCAAATCAAAGGAATTGAAATTAATCATGATAAAAAAATTAAAACTTCTTCTTTGATCTTAGCAACGGGACATTCGGCTCGTGATATTTTCAGAATGTTAGATGAAAAGAAAGTTTTAATCGAAGCAAAACCTTTTGCATTAGGCGTTCGTGTAGAACATCACCAAAGTTTGATTGATTCTGCTCAATATCATTGTCCAATTGGATCAGAACGGAACGAGTTTCTTCCTCCCGCATCTTATTCGTTAGTTTCTCAAGAAGCTGGTCGTGGCGTTTTCTCTTTTTGTATGTGTCCTGGTGGAATTATCGCACCTGCATCTACAGACGAAGGAGAATTGGTAGTAAATGGTTGGTCTCCTTCCAAACGTGATGGATTTTTTGCAAACTCGGGAATGGTTGTAACAGTTGATGAAAAAGATTTTGCTAAATATGGTTTTACTGGACCTTTGGCTGGAATGAAATTTCAACAAATGGTCGAGCAAAAAGCGTGGCAAGTTGGTGGAGGTAAATTAAAAGCGCCTGCGCAACGAATGACCGATTTTGTTTCAGGAAAATTATCTAATTCATTAAATGATTGTTCTTATTTACCAGGTTTAACATCAGGTTTATTGAGCGAAGTTTTACCAAAAGAAGTTCATCAATCTTTAAAATTAGGTTTCCAAACATTTGGTAAAAAAATGAATGGTTACTATACTGAAAACGCAAATATTGTCGCAACAGAATCCAGAACTTCTTCGCCTGTTCGTATTCCAAGAAATGAAGAAACGTTAGAACATACGCAAGTTGCTGGTTTATTTCCTTGCGCTGAAGGAGCTGGTTACGCTGGTGGAATTATTTCTGCCGCAATGGACGGAGCAAAAGTTGCAATTGCTGTGAAGAATTTTATCGAAAAATAGTTTTATATTTAATACTCAAAATAAAATACGGATGTCAAGCTGAACTTGTTTCAGCTTCACATCTTTAGGAATGATGAATTTAGAAAAAGTAAATAATTTCAAATTTTTATTGATTTCAGTAGTACTGATTTTGATAGGTTATTCAATCAACTTAATCGGTTGGAATATTGGAACAATTACAATTGCTTATTTTGGATTAGGTTTATTCTTTTTAGGAATTATTTCATTCATCATTTTACTATTTTTAGCTTTAATTAAAATTGTTAATAGAATTTAATGAATCTCTTAAAATCTATACTATTTGTCGGTTTAGGTGGCGCTTTTGGTAGTGTTGCAAGATTTTTAATTTCGTACGGAATCGGAAAATATTATTCACAACCTTTTCCATTTGCTACGTTTTTGACAAATATTATCGGTTGTTTTTTGATTGGCACTTTATATGGATATTCAATCAAAAATGGTTTAGGAAATACCTATTTCAATTTTTTACTGATAACTGGATTTTGTGGAGGTTTCACGACATTTTCAAGTTTTTCGTATGAAAATTTCAACTTAATTCAACAACAAAATTACATCACACCAATTATTTATATTTTTTTGAGTGTACTCATTGGTTTACTCTTTACAATGATTGGTTTTAGATTAACAAAATAACTCTATATCGAAAATAGTTTTCTCTTATTCGTTTTAATGTATTACTTTTAAGCAACTTAAAAAATTAATACATGAGGAAATCTATTTTGATCTGCGGAATCATTTTTGGTTCTGTATTTACTCACGCACAATTAAAAACAGTGAAAAAAACTGACAATAAAGGATATACCTACGAAATGGTAGAAAATGATCCTTCGAATACAAGAATTTATACGCTAAAAAATGGTTTGAAAATCTATTTGGCTCAAATAAAAGACGAACCAAGAATCCAAACTCATATAGCTGTAAAAACAGGTTCTAACAACGATCCAGAAGACAATACTGGTTTGGCTCACTACTTAGAGCATATGGTTTTTAAAGGAACTTCTAAAATTGGAACACAAAATTGGGCTGTTGAAAAACCTTTGATCCAACAAATTTCAGATTTATACGAACAGCACAAAGCAGAAAAAGATCCTGCAAAAAAAGTAGAAATCTATAAAAAAATTGATCAAGTTTCGCAAGAAGCATCCAAATATGCTGTGGCAAACGAATACGATAAATTAATTTCATCTTTGGGAGCATCAGGAACTAATGCACATACATCTTTAGAAGAAACAATTTATCATAATAATATTCCGAATAATGAATTAGAGAAATGGTTAACAGTAGAATCTGAGCGCTTTAGTGAATTAACTTTACGTCTTTTTCATACTGAATTAGAAGCCGTTTACGAAGAATTTAATCGTTCACAAGACAATGATGGACGTTTAGTTTTTTATAAAATGATGGAAACATTGTTTCCAAAATCGCATTACGGAACACAAACAACTATTGGAACTTCAGAACATTTAAAAAATCCATCAATGGTTGCAATTCATAATTATTTCGATAAATATTATGTAGCGAGCAATATGGCTGTGATGTTGATTGGTGATTTCGATTTTGATACGGCTGTTCCAATGATTGACAAATATTTTGGAAATTATGCTACAAAAGCAGCTCCTGCACAATATGTTGCAAAAGAAGAGCCGATTAAAACAATTGTAACAAGCGAAGTTTTTAGTCCATCTTCGGAACGTGTTCAGTTTGCTTACCGTTTTAACGGAGCAAAAAGTTCTGATGCAAAATATGTAACATTAATTGATTATATTTTAAGTAATTCTACAGCTGGATTAATCGACTTAAATATCAATCAACAGCAAAAAACATTAGGAGCAGGAAGCTCTTCTTCTTTCTTTAGAGATTATGGTATGCATTCTTTTTCTGGATCTCCAAAACAGGGACAAAGTTTAGAAGAAGTACGTGATTTATTAATTGCTCAGATTGAAAAAATCAAAAAAGGGGAATTTGATGATTGGATGATAGAAGCAGTTGTAAATGATTTAAGAAAATCTCGTATGAAAAGCTGGGAAAATACTCGTTCTTTAGCAGCAAGTTTGTACAAATCATATATCAATGATGTTCCTTGGGCAGAAGTTGTCGATCAATACGATGATATGGGTCGTGTAACAAAGCAAGAACTAATGGACTTTGCAAAGAATAATTATACGAATAATTATGTAATTGTTTACAAACGTCAAGGTGAAAACAAGGATTTGGTACGTGTTTCGAATCCTGGAATTACGCCAATTCAATTGAATCGTGATGCTGAATCTACTTGGTACAAAGATTTCATGAAGATTAAATCAAGTGAGATTAAACCAGTTTTTGTTGACTTCAAAAAAGAATTGAACGAAAGTAAAATCAAGAATGCAAAATTCACTTCGATTCAGAACAAGACAAACGATATTAGCTCTGTTTACTATATCGCGGATATGGGATCAGACAATAACAAAAAGCTTGGTTTAGCGATTAATTACTTAAATTATTTAGGAACGTCCAAATATTCGCCAGAAAACTTGAAAAAAGAGTTTTATAAAATTGGTGTTGATTATGGAGTTAATCCTGGTACAGAAAGAACTTCTGTTTATATCACAGGTTTACAAAAGAACTTAACAAGCGGAATCAAATTATTTGAACATCTTTTAAGTGATGCCGTTGCAAATAATGAATCTTACCAAGAATATGTGAAAACAATCTTGAAATCAAGAGAAAATTCAAAAAAGAACAAAAACGTGATTTCTTCTTTGTTGAACACTTATGCGCAATATGGACCAAATAATCGCTCGAGAGATATTATTTCTGAAGCTGATTTGAAAGCTATTGATCCAAAAGAATTAACGCAAATCATCAAAGATTTCTTTAATTACAAGCACCAGATTTTCTATTACGGAAATAATGAAGCGGAAACGAAAAAAGCAATTGAACAAAATCATAATTTCGGGAAAAATTTAGATTATCCTAAGAAAAAAGAATATCCACAACCAGCTACAGATGGCAAAGTATATTTTGCTCCTTACGATATGGTACAAGCGGAAATTAATTTCTTTGCTCGTGATACTAAATATGATCCAACTTTGTTGACATCTACAGGAATTTTCAATGAGTATTTTGGTGGAGGTTTGTCATCTATCGTTTTCCAAGAAATTCGCGAGTCTAAATCATTGGCTTATTCTGCTGGTTCTTATTACATTAATGCAAATAAAAAAGATAATTACAATTATGTAAGAGCTGTAATTGGAACACAAGCAAACAAATTGCCACAAGCTGTTGACGCAATGAAAGAATTAATGAATAATATGCCAAAAGCAGAAAATCAATTCAATAATTCTAAGCAAGCAGCACTTAAGCAAATCGCTACAAGTCGTTATACAAAAGCAAATGTGTTCTTTTATTGGTTATCATTACAAGATAAAGGTCTAAATTATGATATCAATAAAGATATTTACGATCAAACATCTAAATTAACATTAGATCAATTGGATCAATTTTTCCAAAAACATATCAAAGGTCAAAACTTCAATGTTGGTTTAATTGGTAAGAAAGAAAACTTAGATTGGCCATCTGTTGAAAAACTTGGACAAGTAAAAGAATTAACGTTAGAAGAGTTGTTTAACTACTAATAATCAAACACATAAAAACAAATAAACGCGTTTAGGAAATCCTACAACGCGTTTATTTTAAAAACTAACCAATGAATGAAATCACTCAAACACCAAATAAGGCTCAATTTCCATAAACTTTTCTTCACTTATTGCATAACATCTTTTCAATGTTTTTGCATCTTTAAAACTCCCACCTAACGAACGTTTAAAATTAAGAATCGTATTTACTTGTTTCTCTGTGAAACCGAGTTTTATCCAATCCTCATGACTCAAATTATTTGGATTAAACTTACCTTTTATTTCTATTTTTTCTGCTACTTTATCTTCACTTTTTGACTGTTCAACTTTTGGCTGCTCAGCTTTATAAATTACATTTTCAGGTAAATCAATATAAGATTCCATTTCTGCATATTTTTCATCCGAAATCATATAACATTTTTTCAATTGTTCTTTCGATTTAAACTGACCTCCCAAAATATTTTTATATTTCATAATTGAAGCAGCTTGTTTAGACGAAAAACCTATTTTTTGCCAATCATTTTCAGAATAACTATTTGGATTAAATTTTACATATTGAATCTTTTTGCCACTTTGTTTTTTCTCATTTTTTTCATCTTCCTTTGATTTTTCTGGTAACAAAATATACGTTTTCATCTCTGCATATTTCGCATCATCAATCACAAAACATTTCCTCAATTGCTCTTTCGAGGTAAACTTTCCTCCAACAATCTGTTTATATTTCATGATTATTTCTGCCTGTTTTGGCGAAAAACCAAGTTTTTCCCAGCCTTGTTGTGGCAAATCATTTGGATTGAAATTTTTGTAAACTATTTTAGTTTTTGGTGATGAATAATCTATAAAACTCGATTTAGATTGTTCTGGTAAAAGAACAAAAGGAGCTAATTCATTATACTTTCCTTCATCGATAACATAACATTTCTTAAGCTGTTCTTTCGATGTAAATTCTCCGCCAACAATTCCTTTATATTTCAAAATGACTTCGGCTTGACGTTCCGAAAACCCTAAATTCATCCAATCTTCTAAAGATAATTCGTTTGGGTTAAAGGGTTTGATTGAATCTTTTACTTGTTTATTTGAAGTAGAATTAAATGTATAATTTTTCGGAGTTTTTTGATAATTTGCTAGCAAAGCTTTATCTGCTTCTGATAATTGATATGTTTCTTTTTCAACTGAAATATGTTGAAAAATCTCAAATAACAAAATCAAAACAAATAATAAATACAAGCCAAATCTTTGCGATTTATTCAGGTAAAAAGTAGATTTTTTTAAATATTTCATCTTGGTTGGAAAAGAAGTGAAAATAATATCCTTATCAAACACTCACGATATCGAAAACGACATAACCATCAAATATTTAACAAATTAAGAAATCTAAAATTAATAAAAGGTTTTAAGTATTTGTAAATATTTTTTACAAATCAAAAACCGATTTTCGTTTGATAACAAAACAATCTTTTACCCAAAAAAAGAATAACATAATAAAATAACCAATAAAGGTTAAACCGAAAGTTGCAAAGGTTAAATAAATGAAAATCAAACGTAATTTTGCAACGCGAATTCCCAATTTGTCTGCAAATCGCGAAATCACATTAAACCATTCTGTTTCGGTAAAATTCCTAATTTGATCTTTCATTTAACGTAAAATTTGTTGTCCGATAGCGCAATTTAAACATTTTTTTTCGGAGCAATATCTTTTTTTAAGTTGAATTAATTGTTGAGAATCTTTTGCGGTTTTATTTTCAAAACCAATTCGTTCAAATTCATCTAAAATCGAGTTATTTTCCGCTTCCATTTCATTTAATAAATCCAAATAAAAATCAATTTCTACCTCATCTTTTTGTCGCTCAAAAGCATAACGAATCGGAATAATAGAATTGATGAGCAAATTATTTATTTTATCTTTTGAAAGATTTTTGAGTTGAAATTTTGATTCGTTCTTAAATGTATAATGCGTTTCCCAAAAAGAATTTAATTCCAAATTTTCGAAGATTTTATAAAATTCTTTCAAATTTTTTGGCTGAATAATTTCAGAAAACAAACTTTGATAATTCACATAAATCGATGCTAATTGCGCCAAACGAATCGTCGGAAAACCAATTGGTCGCATTTTCGAAAATCGGAACAAACTATTTTCAATTGATTCTAATTGATATTTATTTTTCAGGAATTGATATTCGTTTTTTAATTGCTTAGAATAATCATTCTCATAGTTTTCTTCTAAAAAACTGGCTTGTCCAAAAAACAAGGCTTCAACTTTTTGGGCATTAAATTGTATTTTTTGCAAAACTTTGAACGGAAAAGAATTTGCCCAAATCTCAAAAGTTTCTACATTAACTTTTAATCCAAAATTCTTTGCCAAACTTTTGAACAATGTTTCTTCCCAATTGGAATTATTGTGTTCTAAAATTTGTACAATATCGTTTGTTTTTTCTTCGAAACGTTCGATTAAAATTCGTTCAAACCAAAAAGAAAATTGCTTCAAATCAATTGAATCTAAAAATTCTTCACAATAAATTTTATCCAACTTAGAATTAATAATATTTTGATAATTAAAAACAATTTCCGGTTTTACAAAATCTTGTAAAATCAAAGTTTGTACATTACGTTGACGCAAAATATCAACTTCACAATCGTGATTCCATACAACATGCAAAATCACATTTTGATACGATAAATCATTTGAATGTTGATGAAAATTCCAATCCGAAGAATTGACATGCATTTCGACACTTCCAATCCACAATTTATCGCCAATGATGATTTCTGCTTCCAAAAAATCTGGCCCAGCATGATGGTTTAACTTTCCAACTTTCACAATTTCAATGAAATCTCCATGAAAAGTTTGTAAGCTTTGATGTGAAAATTGATTCAATTTCCAAATATGATGTAGAAAAATTTCTTTCATAGACAAAAGTTAATCAATGAATTATAAAAAATCATTAAAATAAATACTTATTTTTTTTAAATTAATTAAACGTTTGTTTAACTTTGCACGTTCAATTTTTATAAGATGAAATTAAGTGAGAAGCAAATAGAAATTTTGGGCGCGGCTGAACGAGTTTTTGGAAGACGAGGAATTGATGCTGCAAGTGTTCGAGAAATTGCAAAAGAAGCAAACATTAACATTGCGATGATTAGCTATTATTTTGGATCAAAAGATAAATTGGTCGAGAATTTATTTAGTTGGCGTATCACAACTTTCAATGAATCATTGGCCTCGATTTCTCAAAATTCGACACTTTCTCCATTTGAAAAGTTACAGTCAATCCTAAAAGCTTATTTGAATAGAATTTTAGATAAACCTGAATTTCATGGAATTATGGCAAGAGAATATTCGAAAAGAGATTCAATTTTAGAAATTGATTGTAAAGTCAATGAGTTAAAAACGAAAAATTTAGAATATATCACTAACATTATTAGTGAAGGATATTCTGAAGGCGTTTTTAAACGAAAAGCTCCTGCCGAAGCTGTTGTAATGGTAGTTATTGGTGGAACATCTTATTTGATTTTGAACGAAAAAACATATATGAAACAATGGGGATTATCTTCTCATGAAGAGTTTACAGAACATATTCACGAAGAATATTACCCTTATTTAATAGATTCTTTAAAAGCAATTTTACTATACGATAAAAAATAAAATTTTCTTACCGATTTGTTTAGTTGTTGCTACTTTCGCTCATGCGCAGGAAACCAACGTTTCTTTGCAGGAAGTTATTCAACAAAGTTTGCAGAACAACAAATCTGTGAAAGTTGCCGAAGCTGCTAAAAATACAAGTGAGTATAAAGTACAAAGCGCGAAAAACAATCGTTTACCAGACATTTCGTTGAGTGGACAATATATGCATTTGTTTACGACAACAAATGTAGACATCAAACTTCCGATGCAATCTTCTGGTGGAGGAATGGGAGTTGAACCGAACCAATTATTATTAGGACAAGCAAGTGCTTCTGTTCCTGTTTTTGCTGGATTTAAAATTAAAAATGCAATCAAAAGCAATGAATTAATGGTTGATTTATCAAACTTACAAATCGAAGCAACAAAAGAAAATGTGGTTTGGCAAGCTATTAATTTATATTTTGGATTGTACAAAACGCAACGTTCTATCGATGTGTTGAATGAAAACTTAGTGAGAGCAAATCAACGTGTGAAAGATTTTCAAAACTTTTTGGATAACGGAATCATCGCGAGAAATGATTTGTTGAGAGCAAAATTGCAAGCATCGAATGTGCAAGTTGCAATTGATGAAGCCGAAACGCAATACAAAAACATCAATTACCGATTGAATTTATTGACTGGACAAGACGAAAGTAAAATCGTTCATGTTGATAATGTAGAAACCTTGAAAACCATCAATCAAAATTCTCAAGATTACGTCAATCGTACAGATATTAAATCATATGATGTAAAAAATCAGATTGCTGATAGTCAAATCAAAATTGCGAAAGCAGCTTATTACCCTCAATTAGCGGTTTCAGCTGGATATATTGCGATGGATATTGATAAAGTTGCTTCGGTTACAAATGCAACAAATGTTGGTGTCGGATTGAAATATGATTTATCTTCTTTGTATAAAAATAAAGCAGAAGTTGAAATTGCAAAAGCTCAGAAATTAGAAAATGAGATGCAAAAAGAAACGACAATTGATAAAGCTAAAGTTGAAATGAACGAAGCTTTTCAAAAGTATGATTTAGCAAAAAAGAAAAATAATGTTTACAAAGAAGCTGTAGAACAAGCGAACGAAAACTACAGAATTGTAAAAGATAAAAATGACAACGGATTGGCTGATACAGACGATTTATTAGAAGCGGATGTACAACAATTGCAAGCAAAAATCAATCAAGTTGTCGGAGATGCTGACGAACAATTAGCGATCTACGAATATTACTATACTACAGGAATTTTATTAGAAAACGTACAATAACACCTCTCGATATGGAAGAAAATAATCAAGAAAAGAAAAAAATAAATTCAAAATTTATCATCGTTTTAGGAGCATTAATCATCCTTGGAGGTGGATATGGAGTTTATAAATATTTACACGGACAAGCGCACGAAATTACTGATGATGCACAAATTGAATCAAAAATAACACCTGTTATACCTAAAGTTTCAGGATACATTCAGAAGATTTTAGTAGAAGATAACCAAATGGTTCACAAAGGTGATACATTAGTTGTTTTGGACGGATCTGAATTTGCCTTGAAATTGCAACAATCGCAAGATGCTCTATTACAAGCAGAAGGTCAATTAGGAGTTGCTCACGCAGGTGTTTCTCAAGCTGGTGCAGCTATTGGAGTGACAGAAGCTGGTGCAGTTGCAGCAAATACAACAATCGAAACAGCTCAAGCAAGTGTTAATACAGCTCAAGCAAATGTAGAAGCAGCAAAAGTACAAGTTTGGAGAACGAAAAATGATTTTGATCGTTACAATAAATTATACCAAAATCAATCGATCACAAAACAACAATACGAGCAAGCTTTAGCAGCAAAAGAAACAGCTGAAAAGCAATTGCGAATTGTACAAGAACAATTAGGTGTTTCTCGTGCTCAATTAGCTTCTACAGCAAAACAAGCGCAAGCTACAGCAAAACAAGTGAACACTTCGAAAGCACAAGCTGATGCTTCAAAAGCACAAATTAAAGTTGCGGAAGCAGCAATTGGTCAAAGCAAAACAAACATCGATAATGCAAAATTATATTTGTCTTATACGTATGTAATTGCAGCTGAAGATGGACAAGTTTCTAAAATTAATTTACAACCAGGACAATTGGTTCAAGCTGGTCAATCTTTGTTTAATATTGTGACAACAAATAATATTTGGGTTGTGGCAAATTACAAAGAAACTCAATTAGAAAAAATTAGAGTTGGACAAGAAGCCATCATCAAAGTAGATGCATATCCAAACCACGAATTCAAAGCGAAAGTAACGTCTTTATCTCCTGCAACTGGTGCTAAATTTGCGTTATTACCTCCAGATAATGCGTCTGGTAACTTCGTAAAAACAGTTCAACGTCTTCCGATTAAAATCGAATTTATCGATCAAAAAGACGAAATGTTGAAAATGATTCGTCCAGGTATGAACGTGGAAGCTGATATTCTTTTAAAATCGAATACTTCTGCAAAGTAATAACACCTATTCAGAAAAATTATGGAAGAAAATAATTTAGTTGAATATGGTGCAAGACGTGTAATCATCACCATTACCGCCATCATGTGTGCATTGTTAGAGATTGTTGATACAACAATTGTAAACGTTGCGATGAATGACATGAAAGGTAGTTTGGGTGTCTCTTTAACTGATATTGCGTGGGTGGTTACCGCTTACGCAATTGCCAACGTAATTGTAGTACCGATGACCAGCTGGTTGTCGCAACAATTTGGACGACGCAATTATTTTGCGGCTTCGATTATCATTTTTACAGTTGCCTCATTTCTTTGTGGAAATGCAACAACGTTGTGGGAAATTATCTTGTTCCGATTTATACAAGGACTTGGTGGTGGTGCGCTATTGGTAACTTCGCAAACCATCATTACCGAAAGTTATCCACCCGAAAAACGTGGTTTAGCGCAAGCAATCTACGGAATGGGAGTTATCGTTGGTCCTACGCTTGGTCCGCCTTTGGGAGGTTATATTATTGATAATTGGTCTTGGCCATATATATTTTACATCAATATTCCGATCGGGATTATTGCCGTATTGTTAACGATATCATTTGTTCGCAGTCCAAAATATGCAGAGAAATCAAAACTAAGTCAAGTCGATTTCTTGGGAATTATTTTGTTAGCCATTGCAGTAGGATCGTTACAATATGTATTAGAACATGGACAACAAGACGACTGGTTCTCAGATTCGACAATTGTAACCTTGAGTATTGCAAGTTTCTTCGGATTCATTTTATTTGTTTGGCGAGAATTAGTTTTCAAACATCCGATTGTAAATTTACGTGTACTGAAAGATAGCAACTTGGCAGTTGGTACTATTTTATCCTTCATCTTAGGATTTGGATTATATGGATCGACATTCGTTATTCCAATTTATACACAATCAATCTTAGGATGGACAGCTACTGATGCAGGTTTATTATTAATTCCTTCATCGTTGATGACTGCTTTCATGATGCCAATCATCGCAACAATGTTACAAAAAGGTGTACCACCAAAATATATGGTTGCAGGAGGATTCTTTATCTTTTTCTGTTACAGTTTTTGGTCATACAAAATCTTAACACCAGACACAGGTTCCGAACATTTCTTCTGGCCATTAATTGTACGTGGAGTTGGATTAGGATTATTATTCGTACCCGTTACCACACTTTCACTTTCTAGTTTGACGGGGCAACAAATTGGTGAAGGAGCTGCCTTTACAGGAATGATGCGTCAGTTAGGAGGATCTTTTGGTATCGCGATTATTACAACATTTATTTCGCGTTGGACAGTTGGACACCGAACAAATTTAGTTTCGCATCTTGATACATCTGATTTTGATGTACAAAAACATATTCAGAATTTACAAATGAGCTTCGTGAGCAAAGGTTTTGCTCCAAATGAAGCTTTAAATAAAGCCTATAACCTACTCGATTTACAAGTTACCAAACAAGCAACTGTGTTAACTTATATGGATGTTTTCTTGTATTTGGGTGTAGTTTTCCTAATCTGTATTCCATTTATTTTGTTCTTTATCAAAAAAGGAGCAGGTAAAGTAATCAGTGCAGGACATTAAAAAAGAATAATTATTTTAATTTTCAGTTTTTTATAAATGTAAAATCCATCTCAATTTATTGGGATGGATTTTTTTGTTGAATTAAATAGAAATAGATTATTTTTAGAGACTTAATACTATTTATGAAAAATTCTATATTAACATCTATTACAGCTTATTTCCTCTTTTCTTTTTCTGTCAATGCGCAAAAAGTTTTTACATCAGACGTGGATAATTTTTGGACTGCTTATGATAAAATAACTCAAACTAAAGATTCTGTATTGCAATATAAATATTTGAATGACGACTATTTATCAAAAGGTACACAAGGTTTAAAATTAATTAGAGAAGCAAGAAATTATACCGAAAAAGATTATATCAATGCAATTAATACTTATCCTAAATTCTGGAATTCGGTTCGAAAAAATACCTTAAAGTCTAAGAATCTATCAAAAGATTTGAATAAAGGAATTAAAAAACTCCGATTGATTTATCCTGAATTAAAACCAGCTAATATTTACTTTACAATTGGTGCATTACGTACAAATGGAACAATAAAAGATGGAAGTGTTTTGATTGGAAGCGAAATTGCGATGACGGATAAAAATACCATTACAGACGAATTTCCTGAAAATCAACGCAACTCAAGACGTTTGTATTTTGATAGCGAACCGATTAATAATTTAATATTATTAAATGCGCATGAGTATGTACATACACAACAAAAATTACCAGCAAACAATCTTCTTTCTAATGTTATTTACGAAGGTATTGCAGAATTTGTCTCCACAAAAGCAATGAATGTACCATCGGTAGCTCCTGCAATAGCTTATGGTAAGAAGAATAACGAAAAAGTAAGAGCACGATTTGAACAAGAAATGTTTACTCTTAATAATTTAAACAAATGGCTTTGGGGAGATTCTCCAAATGAGTTTGGTGTAAGAGATTTAGGTTATTATGTCGGTTATCAGATGGCTGAAAACTATTACAATCAAGCGAATAATAAACAAAATGCAATAAAAGAATTAATCGAATTAGATTATGCAAACGAAGCTGTTATTGAAGATTATGTAACTAAATCAAATTATTTTTCTAAATCATTAGAAGAACTTCAAAAAGATTTTGAAAGCAAAAGACCTACTGTTCTTGGAATAAAACAATTTAACAATTACAGTAAAAATGTTGATCCCAAAACAAAAGAGATTACCATCAATTTTTCTGAACCTCTAAATGGATTTAATACTGGAGTAGATTATGGTGAATTAGGTGAAGCCGCATTTCCTAAAAGTGATTTCAAGAAAAGATATTGGTCAAATGATAATAAAAGTTGGACAATTAGTGTAGAATTAGAACCAAATAAAAAATATCAGTTTATGATTACAAGTAATTTTAGAAATACAACTAATTACCCTCTAAAAAATTATTTGATAGAATTTGAAACTTCTAATTAGGTTTTTGAATAAGTAAAATCCTTGTCAAGATTCAAAACTTTGACAAGGATTTTATTTTTTTAACCATTAACCGCTCTAAAAAAAGCGTCTAATTTCTTTTCATCTAATTTTCCGTCAGTTCTTACACCACTGCAAATATCTACGCCAAAAGGCTGAACAACATCAATCGCTTCACGAATATTATCAGGATGAAGACCGCCAGCCAAAAATAGAGGAATGTTAATTTCTTCTCTAATTTTTTTACTAATCGCCCAATTGTGCGTGCGCCCTGTCCCTCCCAGTTCTTTTACTTGTAAGTTAGGATTTCCGCTATCTAATAAAATAGCGTCTACAAACTGAGATTTCTCTATCGCTTCAGTTACCGAATTTTCATCAATTACATGAATCACTTGTACCAATTTTACCCAAGGTAATTCGTTTCTCAAAATTTGATATTCTTCGTTTTTCAGCTCATCAACCAACTGAATTGTATTCGTATAAACTTTTTTATAATGTTGAATAATTGTTTCTGAAGTTGTTTCACTTGTTAATAAAAACGAAGCTAATGTTGGCGGGATAATTTGTGTAATATCTTTGATTAAATCATCACCAATAATACCTGGTCCGCTTGGCATATTACCAACTAAACCTAATCCACTCGCTCCATATTTTATCGCTTGTTGTGCTTCTTCTTTGCTACTAATACAACAAATTTTAACTCTTGTTTTCATCATTTGTTTTATTCTTAATACTATAAATATATAAAAAAACACCTCAATTTCTTGAAGTGTTTTGTATGATCTAAGATTTAAAATTGATGTTAGAAATCTTCTTCCGAACCTTTTAATTTTTCTGCATTTTCTGCCATTTTCAATGCATCAATCATTTCTTGAATATCTCCATTCATAAAGTTATCCAAATTATAAATTGATTTGTTGATACGGTGATCTGTTACACGTCCTTGCGGATAGTTGTATGTACGAATTTTAGCCGAACGGTCACCAGTCGAAACTAACGATTTACGTTGAGCAGAACGTTCTGAATGTTTTTTCTCGAACTCGATTTCATACAATTTTGTACGTAATAATTGTAACGCTTTTTCACGGTTCTTATGTTGAGAACGCGCTTCTTGACAAACAATTACAATTCCAGAAGGTTTGTGCGTTAATTGAACTTTTGTTTCAACTTTATTTACATTTTGTCCTCCCGCACCAGACGAACGCGCTGTTTGATACTCCAAATCTGCTGGATTAATCACTACATCAACTTCCTCTGCTTCTGGTAAAACCGCAACCGTAATCGCCGATGTATGCACACGCCCTTGCGATTCTGTTTCAGGAACACGTTGTACACGGTGAACACCCGATTCGTATTTCATCGTTCCATACACTGCATTTCCTTCTACTTGCATCACCAACTCTTTGTATCCTTTTCCAGATGCTTCAGAAGTATTTAATACTTCGTGTTTCCATCCTTTTTCTTTGAAATACATCGAATACATGCGGTAAATATCTTCTACGAAAATCGCTGCTTCATCTCCTCCTGTACCAGAACGTAACTCGACAATGATGTTTTTCTCATCTTCTGGATCTTTTGGAATCAACATCATTTTGATTTCTTCCTCTAAAGGTGGAATCGCATTGATTGCTTCGTCTTTTTCTATTTTAGCTAACTCAACCATTTCAGCATCAGAACCATCTTGAATAATTTCGTCTGCTTCCTCAATTACATTGATTAAGTTTTCGTATTGTTTTTGCATTTCAACAAAGTCTTTCAAATCAGAATATTCTTTGTTTAATTTCGCATAACGAGCTTGATCTGTTACGATATCTGGTTGGATGATTAAATCTGCTACCTCATCGAAACGTTGTTTGATTGCTCTTAATTTATCTAATAGACCTAAATCTGCCATATACTTTTATTGGATTGCAAAGATACAATAACTCAAGGGATTCAGAAAATTTGAATAAAAAAAAACCGATGATTTCTCATCGGTTTTGTAATTTATTGTTGAAAATATTATCTCGTAAATAATAATTCTCTGTATTTTGTTAAGACCCAGTATTCGTTGTCTACCATTAATTCTAACTTATCCGCATGGTAACGAATTTCATCATAATATGGTTTTACTTTATCACAATAAGCATATGCTTTCTCTTCTAAAGATTCAACCACATTTGCTTCTTTACGCGCATCCATCATTAAGTGCAATTTTGCGTTTAATTCGTTTACATGCATCGAAATTTTCTTTAAAATGATTAATTGCTCGCCTGCATATTCTTCATAATCATCTCCAAAAATATCTTTGAATCCTTTAATGTTTTTGATCAATATATTTTGATATTTGAAAGCTGTCGGAATAATATGATTCCTAACAATATCACCTAAAACACGACCTTCAATCTGAATTTTCTTGATGTAATCTTCTAATTCGATTTCATAACGCGCTTCAACTTCTGTGTTGTTCATTACATTAAGCTCCGAGAATAAATCCAACGATTTTTGAGAAACTTTTGCTTTTAAAGCTGATGGAGTTGTTTTGTGATTTGACAATCCTCTACGAGCTGCTTCTTCTTCCCATTCTTTGCTGTATCCGTCTCCTTCGAATAATATATTTTTTGTTTCTTTGATATACTCACGTAAAACATTGAAAATTGCTTCGTCTTTTTTCAAACCTGTTTCAATCAAGGCATCAACTTCTTTTTTGAAATCAATCAATTGTTTTGCTATAATTGCGTTCAAGGTTGTCATCGCATTTGCACAGTTTGCAGTTGATCCTACAGCACGGAACTCGAATTTATTTCCTGTAAAAGCAAAAGGAGAAGTTCTGTTTCTGTCAGTATTGTCTAATAAAACATCTGGAATTTTACCTACAACGTTTAATTTTAAATCAGTTTTTTCTTCTGGAGATAATTTCCCTGTCGAAACACCTTCTAATTCTTCCAATACTTTTGTCAATTGTTGACCAATAAAAATCGAAATAATTGCTGGTGGCGCTTCATTCGCACCTAAACGGTGGTCATTAGAAGCCGAAGCGATAGAAGCACGTAACAATTCCTCGTAAATTGAAACTGCTTTGATGGTATTGATAAAAAACGTTAAAAACTGTAAATTGCTATTTGGTGTTTTTCCTGGCGCTAATAAATTTACTCCAGTATCAGTTGCTAACGACCAGTTATTGTGTTTTCCTGATCCGTTAACTCCTTTGAATGGTTTTTCGTGGAATAACACTTTAAAATGATGACGCTCTCCTACTTTTTGCATCACATCCATTAATAATGAATTGTGGTCAACTGCTAAATTCGTTTCTTCAAAAATTGGGGCTAACTCAAATTGATTTGGAGCAACTTCGTTGTGACGAGTTTTTACAGGAATTCCCAACAACATACATTCGTTTTCTAAATCGCGCATATAATTTAAAACACGTGTAGGAATCGAACCAAAATAATGATCTTCTAATTGTTGACCTTTTGCAGAAACATGTCCTAACAACGTTCTACCAGTTTGTAAAATATCTGGACGAGAAGCCGCTAAAGCATCATCAATTAAGAAATATTCTTGTTCCCAACCTAAAGTCGGAGTTACTTTCTTCACATTTTTATCGAAGAACTTCGCTACTTCTGTAGCTGCTTCATCAATTGATAAAAGCGCTCTTAACAAAGGTGCTTTATTATCTAGAGCTTCTCCTGTGTACGAAACAAATACTGTCGGAATGCATAAAGTTGTTCCAAAAATAAATGCTGGTGAGGTTGGATCCCAAGCTGTATATCCACGTGCTTCGAATGTATTACGAATTCCTCCATTTGGAAAAGAAGATGCATCTGGTTCTTGTTGAACTAATAATGATCCACTAAATTTTTCTACAGGATCTGCTCCATCAAATGAAGTTTCGAAAAAAGCATCATGTTTTTCTGCTGTTGTTCCTGTTAATGGCTGAAACCAGTGTGTATAATGTGTTACACCTTTGCTCATCGCCCATTCTTTCATTCCTAAAGCAACAAAATCTGCCATTTTACGGTCGATTTTAGTACCATAATCCATTGCAGAACGAACGGCTTTATAAGCTTCTGAAGTTAAATGTTGACGCATTGCTTTGTCATTGAAAACATTGCTTCCAAAAATTTCTGATTTTTTCCCTAATTCAGGAACAGCTACCGGTTTGCGATTGCTTGCGGCTTTTAATGCTTCAAAACGAAATGATGTCATAAGAAAATTACTTTGTGTTGTTTTATGATGCAAAAATAAATAAAAATTAAACACAAAATAAAAACACCCCTATTTTTTTAGGGGTTAAATTATAATTTCATTACAAATAAATTCAACACCCCTTTATTTTAGTTTAGATTTTCAAAACATCAGTGTAAAATTAATTTTTATTTAACATTCGAATAAACTTCTTTAAACGAAAAAAGCAGTTTCAATTGCTTGAAACTGCTTTTAGACACTCATAATATAAAAAGTTTTTGGTCTATCTGAAACGGTCTACTGATTTTACAAGATCATCATCCTTCTTAATCAAACGATTGGCAATTGACAGAAGCACAATCGAAGCTAAAGGAACTAATGCCCAAATACCTTTCTCAGAATTTCCTTCTCCAGGTAATGTTAATAGACAATATACAAAAGAACCAATTAATAAAACATTCAAAATAATGTTTAACCATCCTAAGCTAATCTGTAACTTACGTTTTTTGAAAAACATAATGGTTAAAAATGAAATTAAAGCTGATGAGAAAAAGGCTAACGAAAAAATGTAATCTCCTTTCTCCGGATTTTGTAACCAATTTAATGGAATATCAAACAGCTTATCAAAATTCATGGCGAATATACTCGAAATTATTCCACTTAAGAATAAATATATACTTTGCTTTCTTTGAATCATTTCTTAAATTTCGAATACAAATGTAAAAAAACTTTTTGAGTTTTTATAATTATTCGTACTATTGCATTAATAAATCTCAAATTTATACGCTTTATAACAATTCTATTGTTATGATTCCCAATTACTTTATTGAATAAAAAAAATATAAACACATTAATACCTTCATTATAGGATTATGTTTGATATCGAAGAATTAAAATCATTCAAATTACCAGATTTACAACAAGTTGCAGAGCAACTGAAAATCGATGGGTATAAGAAATTAAAAAAAGGCGAATTGTTAGACGCTGTTTTAGGTTTTATCAACAGCCAACCAAAGGTTGAAGAAAAAGCTGAAACAAAACCTGCTAAAAAAGATAAAGCTGAAAATCTACCTACAGAAGAAAAGAAACCGAAACGCAAACGAGTTCAGAATTCGGAAGGAGAAGTTCAACAAAAAGAGGCTGTTGCAGAAGAAGTAAAAACTGAAAAAGTTGAAAATATTTCTACCGAAACAGAAAAAAAGGAAGAAAATAATCCTCGCGTTAATAAATTTCAGGAACGAGCAAACAAAAGCCAAGATCTGAAAAAGAATAACCAAAATAATCAGAAGAAAAATAATCAATCTGATAATCGTAATCAAAACGATCAATCTCAACAAAATAATCACCACAACAATCAAAATCAAAAAAATAAATATCGCGCTGCGAATTATGAATTTGATGGAATTATTGAAACTGAAGGTGTTTTAGAGATTTTACCAGATAATAATTATGGTTTTTTACGTTCATCTGATTTTAATTATTTGTCTTCGCCTGATGATGTGTATGTTTCTCAATCTCAAATTAGATTATTTGGATTAAAAACGGGAGATACAATTACAGGAGAAGTTCGTCCTCCAAAAGAAGGTGAAAAATATTTTCCTTTAATCAAAATTAAAGAAATCAACGGTCGTACGCCAGATTATGTACGTGATCGTATCGCTTTTGAGCATTTAACTCCACTTTTCCCTAACGAGAAATTCAATTTAAGTAATTCTAAATCTTTATCAAATCGCGTGATTGACTTATTTACACCAATAGGTAAAGGTCAACGTGGGATGATTGTGGCGCCACCAAAAACGGGTAAAACAACGTTATTGAAAGATATTGCGAATGGAATTGCGCAAAATCATCCAGAAGTTTATTTGATTGTTTTATTAATCGATGAGCGTCCAGAAGAGGTAACAGATATGAAACGTTCGGTAAACGGAGAGGTTATTGCATCTACGTTTGATGAGGAAGCAAATCGCCATGTAAAAGTTGCGAATATCGTTTTAGAGAAGGCAAAACGTATGGTAGAATGTGGACACGATGTTGTGATTCTTTTAGATTCTATTACGCGTTTGGCACGTGCTTACAATACTGTTTCGCCAGCTTCTGGTAAAGTGTTATCGGGTGGTGTTGATGCAAATGCATTACACAAACCAAAACGTTTCTTTGGAGCTGCTCGTAACATCGAAAATGGAGGTTCTTTAACAATTATTGCAACTGCATTGATTGATACAGGTTCTAAAATGGATGAAGTTATTTTCGAAGAATTTAAAGGAACAGGTAATATGGAGTTACAATTGGATCGTAAGATTTCGAACAAACGTATTTTCCCTGCAATTGACTTAGTAAGTTCTTCTACGCGTAAAGACGATTTGTTATTAGACGACAAAACACAACAATTAATGTGGGTTCTTCGCAACCATTTATCGGATATGAATCCTGTAGAAGCGATGGAATTCTTACACGATCGTATCAAACATACACGCTCTAACGAAGAGTTTTTAATCTCAATGAATAAGTAATTTATTACAACTTATAATTTTAAAAACCATCTAAAGTTGTTTAGGTGGTTTTTTTTAAATCTATTTTATGAAAAAAATATATAACAAAAAAAGCTCAAGAAAATAAATTCTTGAGCTTTGTTGTACCTCAGGCGGGACTTGAACCCGCACGTCCTAATGGACACAGGATTTTAAGTCCTGCGTGTCTACCAATTCCACCACCAAGGCATCCACTTCTAAGAAAGAAGTTAGAGCGGGAAACGGGACTCGAACCCGCAACATTCAGCTTGGAAGGCTGACGCTCTACCAATTGAGCTATTCCCGCGATTGTGAGTGCAAATATAGAACAGCTTTTTTAATTACAAAACTTTTAGGAAACATTTTTTTCATAATTATTTTACATTAAAAGCTAAGTTTCTCATCATAATATTTTTAAGTACTAAAATAATTTTACTTTTTTTTGATTAAATTATTTTGAACATTAAAAATTCATCTTAAATAATTGCATTTTTCCAGATTTTAAGCAATCGTTCGTAAGAAAATTGAGCATTAGCTGGACTTGTACTTGGCAAAGAAATATACTCTATGGATGTTTTTTCATCAAAATATTTCCAAAATAATTGTTCCGCTTTCTTTCCATTGAAAATTATTTTCTCGATTGTAGGATGTTCATTCAACAATTCATCAATCTGATTTGGCGAAACATTTTTCATATCTACATCCATACTTCCTTTTCGTTCTGCAGAATGTACAACATCCCAAAGCGCTAACTTATTTTGTAAAATAAGTTGTTTTCTTATTTCATAATCTTTTGAAAATTTTGTCTCAAAAATCTCAAATATCATTTTCCAAAATCGATTACGTGGATGCCCATAATATTGATTAACTTCTAACGATATATCACCAGGTAAAGAGCCAAGAATTAATGTTTTTGGTTGTTCTGATATAATTGCAGCAAAAGATTGTTTATGCATTTTGTCTTATTCTAAAAATATAATGTACAAAAAAAGTGCTACAATTTGTAGCACTTTTTATTCTATTTCTTTCGTTAGATAATTTGTTCAGAAACTTCCTCCCACTCTAACATTTTTTTATCTAAATCATTTTTCAGATTCGAGTATTTGTCCAATTCTTGTTGCGTTTGCGAACCTGCATGCAATTTATTTTCTAAATCTGCAATCTTCGTTTCTAAATCAGAAATCTCTGTTTCGATTCTTGATAATCTATTTTTAAGACGTTTTTGCTCTTTTTCTTCCTCAAAAGATAAAACTCTTTTCGCTTGTTCTATTTTAACTTCAATCGACTTCTCTTCTTTTGGTGCAGCCAAACTATTTCCTTTCTCCACTTCACGGAAACTTCCCGCTTTTATTTGCGCCAAATAATCATCAATTCCAGAAAGATATTCTTTCACTTGACCATTACGGAAATCGAACACTTTATCTACTAAACCTTCTAAAAATTCACGGTCATGAGATACTAAAATCAAAGTTCCAGAATATTTTTGTAAAGCTTTTTTCAACAATTCTTTTGATACAATATCCAAGTGGTTCGTTGGCTCATCCATGATTAATACATTGAATGGACGTAACAATAATTTACACAACGCCAAACGATTTCGCTCACCTCCCGAAAGAACCGAAACTTTTTTCTCAACAGCATCACCACCAAACATAAATGCACCTAAATAATCGCGAACATGTTTACGTGTTTCTTCTGTTGCAGAATTTTCTGCTTCTTCTAAAACCGTTAATTTATCATTCAAAACATGTGCTTGATTTTGGGCAAAATATCCGATTTCTACATTATGTCCATGTTTTATTTTGCCTGAATGCTCTTGTTCGTTGATAATCGCACGCGATAAAGTCGTTTTTCCTTGACCATTTTGACCAACAAAAGCTACTTTTTCTCCTCGATTAACATAAAAAGAAACATGATCAAAAACTTGATGATCACCAAAAGCAACACCTACATCATCTAACTCGAAAATAATTTTACCTGGCTGAACAGCATCCACAAAACGGATATTCATCTTCGTTACATCATCATTTTCAATTTCGATGCGTTCTATTTTATCTAATTTTTTGATTAATGATTGTGCCATCGAAGCTTTGTTCGCTTTTGCACGGAATTTAGAAATCAAATCTTCCGTGTGCTTAATCATTTGTTCTTGATTTTTTTGCGCTTGCTCTAATTTCTCGCGACGATCTTCACGTAATTCCAAATAACGCGTATAATTCGCCTTGAAATCTGAGATGTGGCGATTTGCAATTTCGATTGTACGATTAGTTACGTTATCCAAAAATTGACGGTCGTGCGAAACCAACACAACAGCTCCAGGATAATCTTTCAAGAAATCTTCTAACCAAACAATCGAATCGATATCCAAATGGTTGGTAGGCTCATCTAAAAGCATTACATCATGTTTTTGCAACAATAGTTTTGCCAATTCAATTCGCATTCTCCAACCTCCAGAAAATTCTTCTGTTGGGCGATGAAAATCTGAATTTTTGAATCCTAAACCAATTAAAATTTGTTCGATTTCAGCATCTTTTGTGTAACCACCTAAAAGTCCGAAACGTTCTGTTAAATGAGAAATATCTTCAATTAATTTTCCATATTCGTCCGATTCGTAATCTGTTCTTTCAGCTAATTCTTTGTTTACAAAATCAATACGTTCCTGAATTTCAACCAATTGCTCAAAAGCAGAATCCGCTTCTTGCCAAACCGTTCTTCCTTGTACAAAATCAATATCTTGCGATAAATATCCGATTGTAACGTCGCCTTCGTAAACAACTTCACCTTCTGAAGATTGCTGACTTTTGGCTAAAATTTTAAGCAAAGTAGATTTTCCTGCTCCATTTTTCCCTACCAAACCAACACGGTTTCCTTTGTTGATGCGGAACGAAACGTTTTCGAATAAATATCTACCCGCAAAATAAACTCCTAAATTTTGTACTAATAACATTTTGCAAAAATACAATGTTTTTTGTTAGATGAAAACTTATCTCAAAACTATAAGTAGTATATTGTGAAAGTGTTTTAAAAATAACAATCACCTTTCAATTAATGATTATGAGTAAAATTATTATTGTTCCTATTAATAAAGAAGCTGAATTAAAATTAGATTATGATACAGCTTCTCCAAACGAATTAATCGAAATTAGGTTAAATGAATCAGAATTTAATATTTTATGGAAGAAAGGTGTTTTTGATTTAATTAATCAAACTTGTAATTCAATAATTGACGATTATGAAGACGAAAAAATTAATAATTTAACTCTAATTGAAAGCACTTATAATCAATTGAAGAAAACATATCCTGAATGTGAAAATATTATTAATATATTTCATAAAGCATTAGAACTTAAAACAAGTATTCATTTCTATTTTTAACAATATTTAAAATCACTTATGAAGATAATATTTGATGGCTGGAATGAAGGATTTCAAAAAGTCACTTTAACACATCTACAAATTGACTTACTAAAAATATCATTAAAAGTTGCTAAAAGTAATGTTGACAAATTATTAGATGGACATTCAATAACAATTGATGTTAACGATGAACAATTAGCTTTAACTTTTATAAAAGAAGCTAAAAATATTAATGCTAATTGTAGAATTTTGCATTGATTTTTTTTAAGGTTTTAAACGATAACTCAAAAAATACAATACAAAACTGATTAAAATCGAAAAAGTTGCTGGCACAAAATAAGCCAATGCGAGATTTTTGGTTGCAATAAAATTAATTGGAAGATTGATTAATCTGAATTGAAAAACTAAAAAACACAACACTACTATAATTACAGACATTTTCCAATCGTAATTGCGTTTATGGTTGATAACTGAACATAAAATATATGCCAAAACAATACCTACAAAACTCAAAATTGTTTTCATTGTAGCTAAATGTTTCAGTTTTTCGCTGATTCCGAATTCGTCACTTTTTCTAACCAAAAAGGCAAAATTATCTTTTCCCATTGAATGAATTAATTCAATCAAATCTAATTCAACCAAAACGTAAAATTGTTGAATTCCTAAAAATAACAAAACGCTTGCTACAAGTTGAATTGCAAATATTTTTATGTCAAAATTTTTCATTCAAAATAGGTTTAAAATCGATCATAGAAACGTGCAATATTCGCTTCTTTATCAATAGGTTGATTATTTTCTAAAAAATCGTACAAATCATCCACCATCACAGGGGCCAACATTGTTCCGCGCGTTCCCATTCCATTCAAACAAATCAATTGTTGATACGTTGGATGCGCTCCAATAATCGGACGACGATCGACAACAGTTGGACGAATTGACGCATGTTGCTCCACAACTTCAAAATCATCTTTGAAAAAATTCTGAACACCTTCAACCAAATATTTCTTAGCTTCTTCAGTATTTTCATAATTCACATGATCGCGATCGTAAGTTGCACCTACAAAATATTGATTATTTTCTAAAGGCATCAAAAATTCTTTTCCTTTCACAACTGCTTCGGGTAAATTGGCATCAATTTCAATTTTCAACACTTCGCCTTTTACACCAATTACAGGTAAATTTTTGAAATATGGATTGCTCAAAATATTATAACCTTCAGCAAAAATTATTTTAGTTGCCTCGATATTTTTATAGCTCGTTTGATTATCATTTAATTTTAACTCATTGAAATCAAAAGTCTCATCAAGAAACAAATCATTTTCAACTAAATAATCTTTAAAATCAGCCAGAAGATTTGTCAAATCGACACGACCTGTGTGCAAAACTTCGCCAGAACCAATCGGAGAATTGATTGAAGAAAAATCATTCAGTTGTTCTGTATCTGTTGCTAAATAATCAATCAAATCTGGATGAGTTGTCGCTTTTTTCAACCACGTTTTTTTCTCTTGTTCGTCATTAAAAATTCTATAAACTGGAAAATTGTAGATATATTTTTTGTTTAATAATTGTTCAAAATCACCAAAAACCTCGCGTAATCTTTCGATTTGTTTTGTCGCATTCCAAACAATTGAAAATCGTTTTAGCACTACAGGATTAAAAATTCCAGCAGCAATTGCCGATGCTTTGTGAAAATGATTATCAATTACCACAAAAGATTTATTTTCTTTCAACAATTTCATCGCCATACAACTCCCTGCAACACCTTGACCAACGATGATATATTCTACTTTTTTCAATTTCTAAAATTTGCTTACAAAGGTAAATAATGTTTCGGTTTTACTTATCTTTATTCTTAAAATCAACCATTTTATGCAAATATTCTATACCATAATTTCTTGCCTCATTATCCTTTCAGTCATTATTCCTTTCATCAAACATACACATTGGACGGTTAGAGTTTTTGATTATCCACGATTTCAGAAATTTGTTTTGGTAATTGCTACTTGTATTTTATTCATTGTTGTGCCTAAAACTTCAATTACAATAAGTTTATTTATTTGTTTAATTTTTACTGCGATTTATTTGCTTTGGGTCATTATTCCTTATTCTCCATTTGGTAAAAAAATGATTGAACAAGTATCCTTAAAACCAAATGAAAAACCGCTTGATTTACTTGTTTATAATGTTTTGCAAGACAATACGAAATATCAAAATTTGGTTGAATTAATTAAGAAAAGAAATCCTGATATCGTTTTTTTATTAGAAACGAACAACGAATGGATGGAACAAATAAAAGAAGCTACAAACGATTTTGAGTACAAAATAGAAGTTCCGTTAGAAAATACTTATGGATTATTGTTTTACTCTAAATTACCTATAAAATACCAAAAAATTAATTATTTAATCAGCACAGAAATCCCTTCAATTATTGCTGATATCGAATATAATAATCAAATTGTGCGTTTGTATGGTTTACATCCAACTCCGCCAGTTCCGCAAGAAAATGAAGAAAGCGCTGAACGCGATGCTGAGATTTTGATTATTGGAAAACAAGCGAAAGAATATGGAAAAGCGTGTATTGTTTTTGGAGATTTGAATGATGTTGCGTGGAGCAGAACAACACGTTTATTTTTGAAAACTTCGCAACTTTTAGATCCTCGTCGTGGTCGTGGAATGTTCAATACTTTTCATGCGCATCATTGGTTCTTACGTTGGCCTTTGGATCATTATTTTTTAAGTTCTCAATTTCGATTAATTGATATGATACGAGAACCAAATATTGGTTCAGATCATTTCCCTATCAGTATTCAAGTTGTTTTGCGTAGCGATGATGATTCGGGAGAAATGAAACTGGATCATGAAGAGAAGGTTGAAGTTGAAGAAAAAATAGAGGAAGGAATTGAAAAAGGAGACGCGAATTAGATTTTAGAAAGTTAAATTCTTATAAATACAATACAAAAAAATCCAGTCACATGACTGGATTTTATTTGTATTGTATTCTGATTAGTAATTCCACATATCAGCTTCTGACTGAATGATAGAATTTCTAATTTTGTGATGTTCTTCTAATTGACCTTTCGCATCATTTGGAATGTAATCATCAATCATTTTCGTTCCATACATTGTTTGAGCTTTGTAAATAATAGAACTAAATCTACGTGCATTTAACATCTCATCGTATGTAATTGCCGAATTTGAATTACTTGGATTAAATACTGTTGCATTCACCAAAACATTACGAGCATCAGGATACCAAATCCAAAATAAATCTACGTAAGCTCCGTCAGCAAATTCTGTTCCTAACGATTGCGCATCAGGCCCCATAATTGCTAAACCTAACAAACGATATTTTAATTCTCCTAAACGACGGTCGATATACCAAAGACCTTTCGTTTTTACCATTTTGATATCGTCAGATTTAATTTTATAATTAAAAATAGCAGCTTCGTCAGGAGTTTCTCCAGCAGCTTTCATATCGTAGTAATACTGCTGTGTATCTTTCTTCTCATTACGAGCCATAATTTGCTCATAACTCATTTTAGTTTGAAAGTACTCATCATCGTAAACTTCTCTAATCTTTTTGCTACGAACTCCGTCAACCAATACATCGTATAATGATTTAGAATTTTGCACTAACTCATCACCAGATCTATAATAAGGTTGATTTAGACGCTCATTCAAATCAATTACTTCCCATACAACTTTCGACCATAAAACATCTTTATCTTCGATAAAACCATATTTCATAGGATCTTGAGCCGTACTTACTGTATCTCCAGCTTCATCAACTCTTGTTTTATTTTCGCGGTCTTTTCTTAACTGTTCTGGCGAAACAGCGTTAAGAACATTTTGCGCCATTGTAAGAGTTGAGAAAAAACTCATTAAACCAAACAAAAGATACTTCATATTTTAAATTTTTACTTTTTAAATTATTGTACTTGAATTGCGATAGATGATGCTTCTCCAGTTGCTCCTGAATTTGTACGATATTTAATATCGAAAACACCAATAATATCACCTTTTTTCGCTTTCGAAATAACTCCAGCTGCTCCTGACATTTTATTTCCAGAAACACGAGCCGTTGCCTGACCAGGAACTTTAACATTGAAAGATGTTACTTCACCTGAAATTGGGAATAAGAAATCTGGCCAATCTACACGAATTGTTTGCGCTGCAATTCCATTATCTGGAATAGCTGGACTTGTATTTCCTAAAATAACACCACGTGCTGGTGGAACTGGTTTGATACGGAATGTTTCACGAACTGATAATGTTTTACCAGAACTTGCTCTTGCAGATGCCGTAAACACCACTTCGTTTCCTCCTCCAGGCGTATAATTCCATTTGTTAGCTCCCGCTCCAGAAGGACTTCCAGAAGAAGCACTTAAACTAACAGGTCCGTTTGCACCGTTAATTGTTGCTGAAATTGGATTAGATACTCCACGATAAACTACACGTAAATTATCTGCAACAATAGAACCTCCTGTTGGATCTTTTTCAATAATCTCAGCAGCTTTTTTATCTAATGTTTGTGCAACAACTTGATAAGTTGAAGGTGCTATGGCTACCGTTTTCGTTTTTCCATTCGATACGTATGTAATGTTACCTGTTAATTGATGCATACCAACTGCAGATGTATTCAGCTTAATAGATGCTTTACCATCAACAACAGTAGCAGAACCAACACTTGTAGAAACAGAACCTTTGATTGAATTATCGTAAGCTCCTAAAACTACATTAAGAACAGCTTCATCTCCGACTTTAACAACACCTGGAGATAAGAATAAACCTTGGAAAGCATCCAATTCGATTTTTTCTTCTAATTTACCAGATAATAATGCTCTCACTAAGTTACCTTCTTCTGTACGAGCATCCATTTGCATTTTCGATAAATTCGTTAAAGAAGCAACCATTGGTTGATCATAGAATTTTTCTTGCATCCAACTTTGTTTCTTCGATTTTGGAGTTGTTCCAAAAAATTCGTTGATACGAGCTTCCGCATTTTTAGCATCAGGACTTTGTTTTGCAAAAGTCATTAAGAAATTTCTGAAACCATCAATTTTGTTTGTAAACTCTTGTGCTTTCTCATTTCCTTTGTCACCTCCTTTTCCTTTAAAGAATAAAGATACAACAGGCTCTGTATTAGACAATGCATTGTAATCTGTATCTTCTGATCCAGAAATAAAATCAGCACCAGCTAATTCTTTTTTCAATCCATCGATATAAGCAACAAAATCATTTGTTTGCTTTTTAACTTCTGCAGCCTCAGCTTGAGTTTTTGCATAAGTTGGATCATCCTTCGCTTTTAGATCAATTTGACCATAGAAGGTATCGTTATTTGTTTTCGTTAAAGTCGTTGTTGACTCTAAAGAAGTATTTATCGTTTCGAAAGATCTCAACACCTCACGATCCACGTTCAAAGCCATCATTGCAATGAACACGAGATACATCAGGTTAATCATCTTCTGACGTCCGGTTAGTCTACCACCTCCTGCCATAATAATTTATAGAATTAATGAATAATTAGTTTAATTTATCGGAGCAATGTATTAGTTGTTTTTCATTGCAGAAAGCATACCTCCGTATACTTTGTTTAATGCATTAATGTTAGCAGAAAGCTCTTGCATTTCTTTCAAGAATTGCTCTGAACTACCTGAAGATTTTTGCATTTCTTCGATAAATTGTTTATTTAATTCTACTTGTTTTTGGCTATTTACAATTTGCTCAGCATATACAGCATTTAATTGGCTGATGTTAGTTGATGCTTTTGCAATTTCGTTGCTATATTGTTCTGTTGAAGCGACAGCTGATGTTGTTGTGTTTAATTCGTTAACAGCTGAACCAAATTTATCTAAAGAACCACGTAATCTTTCGAAAACTTCTTTATCTAATTTTGCATCTGCTAATACTTTGTCTAACTCAGCAGTTAAATTATTTCCTGCAGTTGCAACAGCAGCAGTTTTTCTTTGTACTGGTTCTCCATTTAATAATTCTGGATAAGCTTTTTCCCATTCATAGCTTCCTTGAGGTTTATCGAAAAATGCTGAATAAAAGAAGACGAATGCTTCAGCTACTAATCCGATTGTTAAGATTAAATTGGCTGATATTGGTCCTAAATTCGTGTGCGTAATTTTACATAATGCCCCGATAATTACTACTGCGGCAAAGAAATTATACAAAAAATTTGTAAGACGTTCTTGTTTTGAAGCTTGTACTGCCATAAGAGTGCTTTTTATTAAATTGTTTTATTAATTAGGTTATTTGGTTCTTCTAAAATTTACTTTTGATCCTTCTGGGAAAGATTGAACTGTACGGAATCCGATGAAACTTCTTGCAGAATCTTTGTGTTCCCAATCTCTTGCTGAAGTCATTAATAAATATCCAACATCTTTCCAAGATCCTCCTCTTACACTTCTATTTACTTCTCCAGACATTGTAATTGACGGATTAAGTGATGAAGACATTGTATAAGATGATCTGTTATACGGAGAACTTGTCCATTCAGCTACGTTACCAGCCATGTCATAAAGACCATATCCATTCGCACGGAATGTTTTTATAGGAGCCGTATACATGTAACCAGTTTTCTTGCCATCGTTGATTTCTAAATAATCTCCACGTTTTGGTTTGAAGTTCGCTAGATAACAACCTCTATCATCTGTTAAATAAGGACCTCCCCAAGGATAAGGTGCATTTTCTAAACCACCTTTCGCTGCGTATTCCCACTCAATTTCTGTTGGTAAACGGTAACTAATAACTTTTACTTGACTTCCTCTTTTCTTTTTATTATTCAATGCTGTGTTATGATATCTTGTGCGGAAATCACAAAAAGCTGTTGCTTGATTCCAGTTAACACCTACAACAGGATAATTTGCATAAGCTTTATGCCAAAAATAGTCTTGGTGCATTGGATCATTGTACGAATAGTTGAAATCTCTTACCCAAACTGTTGTATCAGGATAAATGTTTAAACTAAATTCTTTACGAAAATCTACACGGAAAGTACCACGTTTTTTTGCTGCAGCAGTTTGATCAACTGTCACATAAGAATAGTTTAATTTACGCGTATCAATACGTCTTTCTCCATTCATACGCTCTTCTGGAGGATAATATAATCCTTCCATAACCTCAGCATAATCTACATCTGGATATTTGTATTTATCCCACTCCAAACGCTGTTTCCAATTTAATTTCTTACCATCTAAAGATTGACCATCACGACCTGTATTACTGTTTTTAATATATTCATCATATGGCGTCCCTTGTCCATCTTGTGAACCAGAAATATATGCATAATCACCAATACCTCCTGCTCCATTATTTGGATTCATAGGGTCAAAACCTAAAGTTTCTGCCTTGTTTGCCAAAGCAGTACGAGCGATAGAATCTTTTACATAATTTACAAAATACTGATACTCAGAGTTTGTAATCTCTGTATCATCCATAAAGAAACCTGTAACAGTAACCGTTTTTACTGGAGCATCATTTGTTTTTGTAAAATCGTAATCGGTTTGTCCTAAAACAAACGATCCACTCGGAATCGGAACCATTCCTTTTGGACGAACTGGCGTCCAAGCCGAAGATGTTTTCGAAACTATTTGTCCATCATTTCTATCACTACTCCCTCTGTTCTTCAACATTTTACATGATGATAAAGAAAGAGATAGCAACAATGCACTTACCAAAATTCTATTCATTCTGTTATAGATTTATTTTTATACAGGTTTTATACTTTTAGTTCTCAATTAATAAGGCTACAAATTAAGGCAATTTATTAATTGATTTTTAAAATTGTTCTTTATTTTTTAATAAAATTTTTTGAAATATTTCCACCACCTATTCGGTATTTCTCCATTCAAGGCTTGCTCATAATCTTTTTCTGAACACGGAATAATTTCAAATTTTCGCTCTCCATCAACAGTGTTATCAACTTCTATCCACAATTGATTGGTTAATATATTTCGGTAAAAAATATAATTGTATCCTTCTGTAGGAACAAAAATTTTCTCAAAATATTGTGTATCCTCAAAACTTTTTATCTCTGGACGGTGATTTTTTCCATCAATAAAATACCAAATCATCTGCGAAATTAATAGATGATCTAATTTTTTATAATTTTCGATATAATCACAAACGTAAAGTGAAGTCAATTTATTGCTGAAACCTAAATATCTTGTTAACGCACAAATTTCTCGTGAAGTAAATCCATTTGGCGTCATATTTTTTGAAGAAGAGAAATCCGAACCTTGTAAACTCGATAAATTAAGCAAAGCCGCATTTGCATCTCTCGAATAAGGTTCTATTTCTTTTACATTTTCAGAAATCACACCCAAACGAACAGCATCAAAATTTAACTGATCTAACAAATCTAATTTTTCTTGAGCAACAAAATACGTTTGAAAACCGATATTCGTATAATCCAATAAATTGAAAGGCTCATTCGAAATAATTTTTGTTAAATAATTATTTTCTGTTGTTTGTGCTTCATCTTTTCCTAATCGTAATTTATGATCGATTGTTAAGTAATAAACTTTATCAACAATTTCGTCATAAGCACGATATTGTTGATAACCTAAACTTGGGTTTCCACCCAAAATAACAACAACATATCCATCACGAATTAATCCGTTGGTAACTTCTCTAAAAACTTTTTCGGTTTCGGCTTTATCATCATAATAAACAACATCGCCAAAATCGTACAAATCTATCGACCAATTTCCCATTTGCAATTCGTACAATTGTGTACGAACAAGGCTAAAATCTACATCTTCGATCAAATCTTTTTGTTTCGAACGAGATTCTGTCACACCAATAATCGCAATTTTATCGTTCGATTTTTCATCGCTTTCGATAACATCTTCGCGAAATTTTATAGCTTGTCCTAACGCAAAAGAATTACAAGATTTAGCAAAATCTTGTAATTCTTCAGAAACGGGTTTTAAAAAGTCGTTGTACATTATTACTTTTTAGTCGTTGTTTTTTTAGTTGTCGTTTTCTTCGCAGTTGTCTTTTTTGCGGGCGCTTTTTTAGTCACTGCTTTCTTTTTAGGTTTCGCAGCTTCTATTAATTTTTCAACCTCAGCCAAAGTCAACGCTTCTGGATTCGTCTCTTTCGATAACTCAACTTTTATTTTTCCTTGAATCAAATTATAACGTCCCCAACGCGCTTTCTCTAATCGAATTTCCTGTTCTGACCATTCGCGAACAACACGTTCAGATTCTTTACGTTTTTTATCTTCAATCAATTCGATAATATCAGCTTGAGATAAATGATCGAAATCGTATTTTTTCGGAACATTAATAAACCATTCATTCCATTTGATAAATGGTCCAAAACGTCCTTTTCCTTTTGTTACATCATACCCTTCGTATTGTGCAATCGGTGCATCAGCTTTTAATTTTTCTTCGATTAATTCTACTGCACGATCAAATGATAAATCCATTGGATCTTCCTCTTTCGGAATCGAAATATATTTATCATCAAATTTCACATAAGGTCCAAAACGTCCAATATTCACTTCTACTTCGTGCGCTTTATACTCACCTAAAGTTTTTGGTAATTCGAACAATTTCATTGCCTCTTCTAAGGTAATATTATGAATAGATTGATGTTTTTGAAGACTTGCAAAGCGAGGTTTTTCTTCATCTTCTGCTTCACCAATCTGAATCATTGGCCCAAAACGTCCAATACGTGCATGCACTTTTTTACCCGATACAGGATCAATTCCTAATTCGCGTTCTCCAGTTGCACGATCAGCATTTTCTTGAACATCTTCTACAACATGATGAAATTTCGTATAAAATTCATCAATCATTTTTGTCCAATTCAATTTACCTTCCGCAATATCATCAAAACTATTTTCGACACGCGCTGTAAAATCGTAATCCATCACATTCGTAAAATAATCAACCAAGAAATCATTTACCACAATTCCGATATCAGTTGGCATTAATTTGCGACGATCAGCTCCAAAAATTTCTTTTTGTTGAACTTTTTTGATTTGATTATCGATTAGCGTTAAGGTATTATATTTTCGTTCTTGACCATCCAATTCCCCAACTTCCACATAGCCTCTATTCTGGATTGTAGAAATCGTTGGTGCATAAGTTGATGGACGACCTATTCCTAATTCTTCTAATTTTTTTACCAAAGATGCTTCTGTATAACGAGCCGAAGGACGAGAAAAACGTTCAGTACCGTTTATTTCATCTGCTTTCAATTGCTCATTTACTTTTACACTTGGTAATAATACTTTATCATCATCAGCATCTTCGTCGTCAAACGATTCTTGATATACTTTTAAGAAACCATCAAACACAATTACTTCTCCTTTCGCTTGGAAAATAAAGTTGTTTTTGTTGTTATCAATATCAATAATAGTTCGTTCCAATTCTGCATTTGCCATTTGAGAAGCAACTGTACGTTTCCAAATTAATTCGTACAATTTTCGCATAGAATCGTCTGCATTTATTGAATGATTTTCGAAATGCGTTGGACGAATCGCTTCGTGCGCTTCTTGTGCAGATGAATTTTTGTTTTTATATTTTCTTATCTCAACATATTTGTTTCCGTAAGCAGATTCTATCTCAGCTTTTACTGCTGTTAATGCATCATCAGACAAATTCACACTATCTGTTCTCATATATGTGATATGTCCAGATTCGTATAATTGTTGTGCGACACGCATCGTTCTTGAAACTGAAAAACCTAATTTACGAGATGCTTCTTGTTGCAAAGTTGATGTTGTAAATGGTGCTGAAGGTGTACGCTTTGCTGGTTTCTTTTGTAAATCATTTACTTTAAAATCTGCTCCAACACATGTTTCTAAGAAATCTTCGGCTTCTTTTAACGTAGAAAATTCTTTTGTTAAAACTGCTTTTAATGTTCTTCCCTCATTTGTTTCGAAAATTGCAATGAATTTATATGACGAAACTGGAACAAAATTTTGAATTTCTTTTTCACGTTCAACAATTAATCGAACAGAAACTGATTGAACACGACCTGCAGATAAGCCTGGTTTGATTTTTTTCCATAAAATTGGCGACATTTCGAAACCAACTAATCTGTCCAAAACACGACGAGCTTGTTGTGCATCAACCAAATTCTCATCAATTTGACGTGGATTTTCTACCGCACGTTGAATCGCTTTTTTTGTAATTTCATTAAAAACAATACGTTTTGTATCTTTCTTTTCTAATCCAAGAACGTGATACAAATGCCAAGAAATTGCTTCTCCTTCGCGGTCCTCATCGGATGCTAACCAAATTGTTTGGGCTTTCGAAGACAATTTTTTCAGTTTACTTACAACCTCCTTTTTATCAGGTGTTACTTCGTATATTGGCTTATAATGATTCTCGATTTCGATTCCCATTCCTTTCTTTGGTAAATCGACCACGTGACCAAAACTTGATTCCACGATAAAATCATCACCTAAAAAACCTTGAATGGTTTTAGCTTTTGCTGGGGACTCAACAATAACGAGATTTTTAGACATATTGTTTTCTTAAAAAATTTCTGCAAAATTAATAACAAAAAAATGAAGCAGCCAAAAATGATTTTCAACTGCTTCATAATTTTGTCTATTTCATGTAAGGATTATCCTTGTAAATATCTGTTCCTATTTGGTCTATTTCTGATTGTTCATTGTCTTCTGTTCCTATAACTGTTTCATATAAAACATATGTAGCAATATAAATTAGAGGCATTGCTACTAATAATCCAACTCCACAAGCAAGTACGCCTAAAATTGCAACTCCAAAACAAGCCAAACAAAAAACAAATGCTGATCCGAAGTTTTTAAATAAAATACTTACACTTGATTTTATAGCTTCCGTTGTAGTAAAACTTGTAAACAATACAAAAGGAATTGCTAGTATTGATGTAACATAGAAAATAAATCCAGGTACAATACATAATAAAATACCTATGAATCCTAAAAATTGAACAGCTAAATATGTTGTAAAAATCACACCAAATTTTCCATCTTTATAATGAACAAACAAATCTGAAAAATCAGGATTTTGATGTTTATTAAATTTTTTAGCCATTGTCAAAATACTTACTGTAATCGGTGCTAAAGCTGCTGCAACTACAATACTAACAATATTACTCACCCACGCTAAAGGAGATGATGCTTCTGCAAACACTTCATTTAAATCAGATGGATCATTAATAACCATAGTTGGTGCTGAAATGATTAATCCTAAGAAGAAATTAATCATGAAACTAATTGCGAATGTTATTACAATTGCAAGAATTGCATATAAAGCGATTCCTGAAAAAATTTCCCATGATTTTGAAAAAATATCGCCAACGTTTATATTTACTCCTCGTTGTTTAATTTCTTCTATTCTTTGTCTAATTCTATCATCCATAGTTTTATATTTTTTTAGATTTCCTCAAATCTACAAAATGTTAATAAAATGCAAAAGAAAATTTTACTGCCAATATGTCACATAGATTTATTATTTTTGCACGATAAAATATCCATTTTAGAATGCATACAGAAGAAAAACATATAGATGAAGCAAGACAAGGAGAGGCTTTGATGACTGCTCCTACTCGTAATGCAACAAAGAAATTATTCTTAGAAAGTTACGGATGTCAAATGAATTTCTCGGATAGTGAAATTGTTGCATCTATTCTAAATAACGAAGGTTATCAAACCACTCAAAAAGTTGACGAAGCAGATTTAATTCTTTTAAACACTTGTTCTATTCGTGAAAAAGCGGAACAAACAGTTCGTAAACGTTTAGGAACTTTAAACGCAATCAAAAAACAAAATCCAAGTCTTAAAATTGGCGTTTTAGGTTGTATGGCGGAACGTTTGAAACATAAATTCTTAGAAGAAGAACATTTAGTAGATATCGTTGTAGGACCAGATGCTTACCGCGATTTACCAAACTTAATCAACGATGTAGAAGATGGTCGTGATGCGGTAAACGTACAATTATCAAAAGAAGAAACATATGCCGAAATTTCTCCTGTTCGTTTAGGTGGAAATGGCGTTACAGCCTTTGTTACGATTACTCGTGGCTGTGATAACATGTGTACATTCTGTGTTGTTCCTTTTACGCGTGGTCGTGAGCGTTCTCGTGATCCACATTCTATCTTGAATGAGTGTAAAGAATTAGCAGAATCTGGTTACAAAGAAATTACACTTTTAGGTCAAAATGTCGATTCATATTTATGGTATGGTGGAGGACCAAAAAAAGATTTCAAAAATGCAACTGATATTCAGAAAGCGACTGCTGTAGATTTTGCTCAATTATTAGACATGGTTGCAACGCAGTTTCCTAACATTCGCTTACGTTTTTCAACTTCTAATCCACAAGATATGGAAGAAGGCGTATTGCAAATGATGGCGAAACACAAAAATATTTGTAAATACATTCACTTACCTGTTCAATCGGGTTCTACCACTGTCTTAGCACGTATGAATCGTCAACATACTCGTGAAGAATATTTCGAATTAATTGATAAAATTCGTCGTATCGTTCCAGATTGTGCTTTATCTCACGATATGATTGCAGGTTTCTGTGGCGAAACAGAAGAAGAACATCAAGATACATTATCGTTAATGGAATATGTGAAATATGATTTCGGTTATATGTTCGCTTATTCTGAGCGTCCAGGAACGCCAGCGCACAAAAAAATGCCTGATGATGTTTTACCAGAAGATAAAAAACGTCGTTTACAAGAAATCATCGAAATGCAACAAAAACACTCTGCAGAGCGTATGAATAGTTATGTTGGAAAAACTCATGAAGTTTTGATTGAAGGAAACTCTAAACGTGACGAAAATTTCTGGTACGGACGTAATACACAAAACGCGGTTTTAGTTTTCCCTAAAGTAGAAGGAACTAAAATAGGAGATTTTGTAAACGTAAAAGCAAATAGCTGTACAACGGCTACTTTGATTGGTGAAATGATAGAAGGATAAACAATCAATCCGTCAATTGTATACTAAAAATAAAATTCGTCAATTCGAGTGATTTTTATAAATGAAATGATTAAAAATTGTATCGAGAATAGAATTTTAATAGTTTAAAACCTTTTTCTCGATACAAAATTCTAAAGAATTTTACTCGAAATGACGGTTTTAATAAGACAATAATTGAAATTTGATAGATCATTTTTCAAAAACCTAAAAAATAAAAAAATGGATTCTTTACAAACTATCAAACAACGTTTTGGAATCATTGGAAATAATATAGCCTTGAATCGTGCTTTAGAAAAGGCGATTCAGGTTGCACCTACAGACATTTCTGTTCTTGTTATCGGAGAAAGTGGTGTAGGTAAAGAATTTATTCCGAAAATTATTCACAATCAATCTGCACGCAAACACAACAATTATATTGCAGTGAACTGTGGTGCGATTCCAGAAGGAACAATCGATTCTGAATTATTTGGACACGAAAAAGGTGCTTTTACAGGCGCTACACAAACACGTAAAGGTTATTTTGAAGTAGCAGATGGTGGAACTATTTTCTTAGATGAAGTTGGTGAATTGCCTTTAGCTACACAAGTGCGTTTATTGCGTATTTTAGAGTCGGGTGAATTTATGAAAGTTGGTTCTTCGGAACTTCAAAAAACAAATGTTCGTGTTGTTGCTGCAACGAATGTAAAATTGAAAGAAGCTGTTGAAAAAGGGAAGTTTCGTGAAGATTTATATTATCGATTAAATACAGTTCAAATTGATATTCCTGCTTTGCGCGAGCGTAAGGAAGATATTAATTTATTGTTCCGAAAATTTGCTTCAGATTTTGCAAATAAATACAGAATGCCGCATATTGAGCTTTCTCCAGAAGCCCAAAATTATATTGCGAATTATCCTTGGCCGGGAAATGTGCGTCAATTAAGAAATTTTGCTGAACAAGTTTCTGTTGTGGAAAAAGACCGTGTGATTTCGTTAGAAAAAATCATGGAATTATTACCCAATAATTCAACAATGTTGACGGTAACAAATAAATCAAAAGATGGAAGTTCTTCAGATTTTATGGAACGTGAATTATTGTTCAAGGTTTTATTGGACATGAAAAAAGATTTGAACGATTTACGTGCTTTAACATTAGATTTAATCAAACACAAAGATGTTGAAGATTTTAATGGCAATACACAAGAATTGATTCAGCGCGTTTATCAAGATCAAAACGAACCAGAAGAAGATTTTGTGCCAAGTCAATATAATTTGGTTCCAACGAAATCTGCTCCAATTACACCAAATTATCAACAATCGCAATACGATTATTCGAACGATGTATATGATGTAAGTCCAATCGAAGAACCAGAATCTCTTTCGTTGCAAGATAATGAAAAGGAAATGATAAAATTGGCGTTGGAAAAACACAAAGGAAAACGTAAAATGGCGGCTGACGAATTGGGAATTTCTGAGCGAACATTGTACCGAAAAATCAAACAATATCATTTGTAATATGAACAAAATAAAACTATTCGTCCTTAGTATTTTTGCTATTTTTAGTTTAACAGGATGTATAAAATATTCACTTTCGGGAGCAGCAATTCAACCAGATTGGAACACAATTTATGTGGCAACTTTCCCGAATTACGCACCTCAACAAAATCCTACTTTGAGTCAAGATTTAACGATTGCGATTCAAGATATTTTTAGAAGTAGAACGAAGTTAAAGTTAAATTCGAATGAAAATTCTGACTTAATTATCGAAGGTGAAATTACGGGATACGATGTTGTTCCAGAAGCAATTCAATCAAATGATATTGCGGCAAAAAACCGTTTGACGATTTATGTAAAAGTTCGATACATCAACAATAAAGACGAATCAAAAAGTTATGACAGAACATTTTCTGCTTTCCAATTATATGACGGAAATGCAATGTTAAGCGCTGTAGAATCGTCAATTGTTCCTTTAATTATTGATGATATTCGCGACCAAGTTTTTGCGTCTATTGCGATGGATTGGTAAAAAAATAACCTTATATTTGAGCAATGACCAGAATTGAATATTTAGTAGCACATCCGTACGAAGTTGAGAAATCGGACATTCCACTTCTTAAAAAAGAGGTAGAAAAATATCCGTATTTCTACACATTGCGCGCTTTATTACTTTATGGTTTAAAAAAGGAAAATCATCCTTCTTTTGAGGATTATTTGAACAAAACTTCAATTCACAGTAGCAATCGTGTCGATTTGTATCATTACATCAATTCAGAACCAATTCAAAAAGAAATTCAAACAAAAACTGAAACTATTTCTCCTGAAATGGAAGAAGAAATAATGGAAGAATTAGTTGAAAACGAAATTATTTCTGAACCAATTTTAGAAAATTCTACTTCTGAAATCATCGAAAACAATAACGAAACAGTTGAAGTTATTGATGAAATCATTGAAGAAAAAGAAGAAGAATTAAACCAAGAAATTGAAGTTGTTTCTGAAACTAATTCAGAAGAAATCAATGAAGATATTGTAGACGAAATGATCGAAAATGATACAGAAGAATCTGAATTGAGAACAGATCATGTTGTTGATATTATTTCGGATGAAGAATTGAACGAAGTTGCTGAAATCACGAATAAAGTTGTGGTAGAAAATAATTCGAAAGAAGAAAATTTAACTTCTGAGAATGATATCGAAAATGCTGTTCAACAAACTTCTGGAATTGAAATTATTGAATCTGAACCTCAGCAGGTAATTGAAACAATTGAAGATAATCAGGAAGAAGAAATTATAGAAGGATTGTCTGAAAATGCGGAGGTAATTGAAGAATCTGAACCTGAAACGATTGAAGAAAAAGTAGAAATCATTGAAAATAATTCGGATGATTCGACGTTCTCTTTTTCGGATTGGTTGAAGAAAGTTCCTTCTCAATCAAAAACTCAACAAGAGATTGAGGAAGAGCAAGAAATTGCAGAAAGAGAAATAAAATATAAGTTGATAGATGACTTTTTGGAAAAAAATCCGAAAATCGTTCCGATGAAAAAAACGGATATTACACCAGTTAACACACCATCAAATTTCGTTCAGAATACGGAAGAATATTCGGATTTGATGACCGAAACTTTGGCTCAAATTTATATTGAGCAAAAAAAATATGATAAGGCAATTAAAGCTTATAAGATATTAATTTTGAAATATCCAGAAAAAAATAGTTTATTTGCAAATCGAATTAAAGAAATTGAAAATTTAAAAAACTCTAAATAATAAAATGGGACTATTTCAGTTTTTCATGATTATTATCATGATTTTATGTGTATTATTAGTACTAATCGTATTATCTCAAAACCCTAAAGGAGGAGGATTATCTTCTACTTTCGGAGGTGGCGGAGGAAGCCAAATGTTTGGAGTTCAAAGAACGAATAAATTCTTAGACAACACAACTTGGGGATTATTTATCGCTGTAATCGTATTGATTATTGGAGCAAGTGCTTCGCATGAAAATCCAAATGCGATAAAACCAATTAAGCCAAATGTTACGGCACCAGCTAATAATTTACCAACGCAACCTGCTGCAAACGGAGCAAGTCAAAATCAATTACCAGCTCAACCAGCGAAGTAATTTTGATAAGAAAATATACAAGCCTCACAAATTGTGAGGCTTTTTTTGTTGATTGATTAATATTATCTTTAAATTTATCAAAACCTAAATTATGAAAACATTCGTTTCATTTATAACCATCTTACTTACTTTTATAAGCTGTGTTGTTCAAAAAGTATATCAGAAAATTCCAAAAGAAAATTATCAATTACTCACAACTTTTTCTGCGCAATATGAATTATCAGGAACACATTTCTTCAAAAATGAAACTGAATTAAACAACATGTATGCCACATTACCAAAAGATTACAATAAATCATTACCTCGTTTCGTTATTGATTATGAACAAAATCAAATAATTTTGATTCCTCAAAAACATATTAATTCATATAATATTGATTCTATTACTGGTAATGAAAAGATTTATAATTTACATTTAACACCTATAAAAGGAATTAATCAAACACAAGATTCTTCAAATTTATTGATGATGATTGTACCTAAATCTGTAGAGAAGATTTTAGTAAAAACTAAATAAAAATGGAAAAATATACATCTAAATATTTACTTATTTGTCTTGCATTTAGCACAAACTTATTTGCTCAACAAAACTTTTGGAAAACTACCAATGCGAAAGGAAATATTTCTAAAGAGCAATTAAATCCAAGAGCACATATACCAACTAAATCGGTTAAATTAGACTTAGCTTATGATAATTTGGTGAACTATTTAAACAATACGAATCAACAAAATTTTTTATTAAAATTTCCAACTGAGAACGGAAAGTTTAATACATATCGTATTGTAGAAACCTCAAATTTATCTCCTGAATTACAAACTAAATACCCAGATATAAAATCTTTTTCTGGATACAATACAAATGATTTGACAGAGAAAATCAATTTTAGTTTATCTCCTCAATTTGGTTTGTATGGTTTAGTTTCAAACGGCAATAAAACAGTGTTAATAGACGCTTACACCAAAAATAAAGCGTCATATATTGTGTATGATAAAAAAGATTTAGTTAATACAAATTCTTTCAAATGTGCTACAGAACCTTCTGAAAGTGCTCTTGGGATAGATAATTTGAATTTTGAAACTATTAAACAATCTTCTCGAACAGCAACTCAAAATGGAAGTTTAAGAAAATTTAGATTAGCCATTACAACAACGACTGAGTATTCAGATTTTGTAATCAAACAAGCTAATTTATCATCTGGTACAGAAGCTCAAAAGAAAGCGTCAATATTAGCTGCAGTCAATTTATCACTCACACGAATTAATGGCGTTTTAAAAAATGATGTTGGTGTTTTCTTAGAATTAATTTCAAATACAGATCAATTATTTTTTATTGATAATGATTCTTTTAATTCTAATGATGCAGAGCAAATGATTGATGAAAATATTATCGTCACAAATAATATTATTGGAGCTAATAATTATGATATTGGACATTTATTTTTTAAAGTTAATAACTTCAACGATTCAAACGGATTAGCATATTCACCAGCTGTTTGCGTAAACAGCTATAAAGCTGGAGGAGTTACAGGAACAGTTGCTCCTGTGGGAGATGCATTTGACATTGATTTCACAGCTCATGAAATTGGTCATCAATTAGGGGCTAATCATACTCATAACAACAATTGCAATAGATCTATTGCAAATTCTATAGAACCTGGAAGTGGCTCTACAATTATGGCCTACACAGGAATTTGTGCTCCTAATGTACAACAGAATAGTGATGCTTATTACCACACAAGAAGTATAGAGGAAATTAATACTAATCTTAATAGAATTTCATGTGCTCAACTTGTTCAAACAAGCAATGTTGCACCAGTTATTACAGCTCAATTAAATAATTCATATAATCTTCCTATTGCTACAGCATTTGCTTTAGAAACATCAGCAACTGATGCTAATGGAGATCAACTTACCTATACTTGGGAACAAATGAATCCACAAGTTGCAGAATCAACAACAAGAAATTTACCTCCTCTATCTTCAAATACAAGAGGTCCTAGTTTTAGATCATTTCCTCCTAAAAATGAAGGAATAAGATATTTTCCTCGATTAGAGAAAATTCTTACAAATGAATTAGTATTTGAAACAAACCCTTACAACAGCTCACCTAGCAATTATAATTTAAATAATTGGGAGGTGATTCCTAATGTTGCGCGAACAATGAATTTTTCTGTTACTGTACGTGATAACAATACACAAGTTGGTTTTACGACTAGACAAAATGTAAGTTTAAATTTTGTAGGAGAAGCAGGTCCATTTAGAGTTACTTCTCAAACTATTAATGAAGGTTGGAAGCAAAATAATCAAGTGACTATAAATTGGGATGTTGCAGGAACTAATTCAGGAGTAATTAACACCCAAAATGTAAAAATTTTATTATCGGTTGATGGAGGAAAAACATTTGATTATGTTTTAGCTGAATCAGTTCCGAACAACGGTTCTTATACATTCACAGTTCCTGCAGGATTAGGAATTACTAATAAAGCGAGAATTATGATTAAAGCTATTGATAACGTTTTCTTAGCTGTAAATGCTGCAAATTTTGAAATTTCTGATAAATTAGCAACTTCTGAAATCAATTCGAAAGATTTAGCTACGATTTCTCCAAATCCTTCAAATGGAATAATCAATTTAGATTTTACAAACTCATTTACAACAGGTAAAATTACTGTGACAGATTTAGCAGGAAGAACAGTTTACTCAAACAAATTGAATTCTTCGAAATCTCAACAAGTTAATTTATCTAGTTTATCAAATGGTGTTTACATTGTTTCGATTGAAGCAGGTAACGAACAATTCACGAAAAAAGTGATTATCAAAAAATAATTATTCATAAAAATCACTTTAAATGCCAAGTTGTCATACAACTTGGCATTTTTGTTTTAAGGAGTGAAATTAACTTATCCATAATGGCAGAAATTGTGTGTTGGCACGTTTTTCGTTTATTTAAAACCATCAATTATTAAAATAAAAATACAAATATGTCACAATTAAACATTAAACCATTAGCAGATCGAGTGGTTATTGAGCCTGCTCCTGCAGAAACTAAAACAGCATCAGGAATTATTATCCCAGATTCAGCAAAAGAGAAACCTCAAGAAGGAATCGTTGTAGCAGTTGGTAATGGTAAAAAAGATGAACCAATAACTGTTGCAATTGGAGACAAAGTTCTTTACGGAAAATATTCAGGAACTGAATTAAAATTAGAAGGTAAAGATTACTTAATCATGCGTGAAGCTGATATTTTGGCAATTATCTAAATTTAGTTGTAATAAGTAAAATGTATTAAGTACAAAGTAACTTATTTTTTAATTTTTAATCATATTCGACTTAAGACTTAAGACTTAAGACATCAAAACATAAATAAAAATGGCAAAAGATATTAAATTCGATATTGAATCAAGAGACGCTTTAAAAAGAGGTGTTGATGCATTAGCAAATGCAGTTAAAGTAACATTAGGACCAAAAGGTCGTAACGTAGTTTTAGAAAAATCTTTCGGTGCTCCACATGTAACTAAAGACGGAGTTTCTGTAGCAAAAGAAATCGAATTGGAAGATCCAATCGAAAACTTAGGTGCGCAAATGGTGAAAGAAGTTGCTTCTAAAACAAATGACGTTGCTGGTGATGGTACTACAACTGCTACAGTTTTAGCTCAAGCTATCGTTCGCGAAGGTTTGAAAAACGTTGCTGCAGGTGCGAATCCAATGGACTTAAAACGTGGTATTGATAAAGCTGTTGCTGGAATCGTTGCTAATTTAAGAGAGCAATCTCAAGAAGTTGGTGATTCATCAGAAAAAATAAAACAAGTTGCTTCTATCTCTGCAAATAACGATGATACTATTGGATCATTAATCGCAGAAGCTTTTTCTAAAGTTGGAAAAGAAGGAGTAATTACTGTTGAAGAAGCAAAAGGAACAGAAACTTACGTTGACGTTGTAGAGGGAATGCAATTCGATCGTGGATATCAATCTCCATACTTCGTAACAAATGCAGATAAAATGATTGCTGAATTAGAGAATCCTTACATCTTATTATGTGAGAAAAAAATCTCTAACTTACAAGAAATATTACCTTTATTAGAGCCAGTTGCTCAATCAGGTCGTCCATTCTTAATCATTTCTGAAGAAGTTGAAGGTCAAGCTTTAGCTACTTTAGTAGTGAACCGTTTAAGAGGATCTTTAAAAATTGCTGCTGTTAAAGCACCAGGATTCGGAGATCGTAGAAAAGCAATGTTACAAGATATCGCTATCTTAACAGGAGGTACTGTTATCTCAGAAGAGCAAGGAATTACGTTAGAAACTGCTACTTTAGAAATGTTAGGTACTGCTGAAAGAGTAGTTATCGACAAAGACAATACAACTATTGTTAACGGAGCTGGTGATGCAGAACAAATCAAATCTCGTGTTAACCAAATTAAAGCGCAAGTAGAAACAACTACTTCTGACTATGACCGCGAAAAATTACAAGAGCGTTTAGCTAAATTAGCTGGAGGTGTTGCTGTATTATACGTTGGTGCTGCTTCTGAAGTTGAGATGAAAGAAATCAAAGACCGTGTTGATGATGCTTTACACGCAACTCGCGCAGCTGTAGAAGAAGGTATCGTTGCTGGTGGTGGTGTTGCTTTTGTTAGAGCTTTATCTAACTTAACAATTGATACTACAAATGCTGACGAAGCGACAGGTGTTAAAATAGTAACGCGTGCAGTTGAAGAACCATTACGCCAAATCGTTCACAACGCTGGTGGTGAAGGTTCTGTAGTTGTTGCAAAAGTAAAAGAAGGAAATGGAGATTTCGGATACAATGCAAAAACTGACGAATATGTAAACATGATCGAGGCTGGAGTTATTGATCCAACTAAAGTCGCTCGTGTTGCATTAGAAAACGCTGCTTCTGTTGCAGGTATGTTAATTACTACTGAGGCGGTTGTTACAGAAATTAAAAAAGATGAGCCAGCTATGCCACCAATGGGAGGTGGAATGCCAGGAATGATGTAATCATCAACTCATAAAAATATACAATAGAAAAAGCCATTCAGAACTCTGAATGGCTTTTTCATTAAGTCATAAATAATAAAAACTATATAATCGTCGATTTCCCCATCAATACATTTTCAAAATTAAAATATGAATGATGATCATGATCGCTCAATAATATCTTCGCAATATAATTTGCCACAACAGATGTCGAATAATCACTCGTTTCATCTAAATCTGAAGTTACAATCAAATTATTAATCGCATTTTCCACCGCATTCTCAATTGCTTTTGCACCTTCTTCTAATCCCAAATAACGCAACATCATTGCAGCACTCAAAATAGAAGCCATAGGATTTGCAATTCCTTTTCCTTTTGCTTGTGGATACGAACCATGAATTGGTTCGAACAATGCATTTTCTGTCCCAATAGAAGCCGAAGGCAACAACCCTATACTTCCTCCAATTACACTTCCTTCATCCGAAATAATATCACCAAACATGTTCTCCGTTAATATCACATCAAATTGTTTTGGATTGATGATTAATTGCATCGCCGCATTATCAACAAACAAGAAATCTAACTCAACTTCTGGATATTCTTGGCTAATATCCATTGCAACTTTTCGCCATAAACGAGACGTGTCCAACACATTTGCCTTGTCTACCAACGTTACTTTTTTGCGGCGTTTCATTGCTTCCTGAAAAGCTAAATGTGTAATTTGCTCAATGTCTTTTCTGTTGTACGAACACGTATCATACGCATGCGAACCATCTTGCGCCGTAAATTTTTCTCCGAAATAAATTCCGTTAATCAACTCGCGAAAAATAACCATATCCGTTCCTTCGATGTGCGAACGTTTCAATGGACTTTTCCCCAACAAAGATTCGTAAGCCTTGATTGGACGGATATTTGCAAATAAACCAAGTTCCTTTCTCAGCTTTAACAAACCTTGTTCGGGACGAACTTTTGCGTTCGGATTATTGTCATATTTTAGATCTCCAATAGAACCAAACAAAACCGCATCTGCATCTTTACATAATTGCAATGTCGCATCAGGCAAAGGATTTCCCGTTTCGTCTATTGCAATTGCACCAATCAAAGCTTCCTCAAATTCGAAATCATATTTAAAAAGTTGTTCTACGACTTTCAGAACTTTTATTGTTTCCGAAACGACTTCTGATCCTATTCCATCGCCAGAAAGTACTGCAATTTTATGCGTTTTCATGTTGTAAAGATTTATGGTTTTGTTCGTAAGTTTCTATTTTATCTTTTTGACTGATTAAAAAATCAATGTCATCATATCCATTTAATAAACAGATTTTTTTATAAGAATCAACATCAAAGTTGATGGTTTGATCTTGAATTTTTAAGATTTGATTTTCTAAATTAACTTCAAATTCAGTTGAAGAATTTTGATCGATGATTTCAAAGATTTGATTTAAAATTTCATCTGAAACAACGATTGGTAAAATTCCGTTATTCAATGCATTTCCTTTGAAAATATCTGCAAAATAACAACTAATCACCACATCAAATCCGTAATCTTTGATTGCCCAAGCAGCGTGTTCGCGGCTACTACCACAACCAAAATTTTTACCTGCAACTAATATTTTTCCTGCATATTTTGAATCATTCAGCGGAAAGTTATCAATTGATTGATTATCTTGATTAAATCGCCAATCTCTGAATAAATTATCTCCAAAACCTTCTCTACTAATCGCTTTCAAAAAACGAGCTGGAATAATTTGATCGGTATCTATATTTTCTATTTTAATCGGAACAGCCGATGATTTTAGTTGATTGATTGAATCCATTTTGAGTAAATTTTAATTGATATCAACAATTTTTCCGTGAATTGCAGCCGCAGCAGCAATCAAAGGACTTGCTAATAATGTACGAGAATTTGGACCTTGACGACCTTCAAAATTTCTATTCGAAGTCGAAACGCAATATTTTCCTTCTGGAACTTTATCGTCATTCATCGCCAAACAAGCCGAACAACCTGGCTCACGCAATTTGAATCCAGAAGCTTCAAAAATTTTATCCAAACCTTCTTCTATCGCTTGCTTTTCTACTTGTTTCGATCCCGGAACAATCCACGCTGTTACATTTTCATTGCGCTGTTTTCCTTTCACATAATTTGCCACTTCACGCAAATCTTCAATTCTCGCATTGGTACAACTTCCGATAAACACATAATCAATTGGATGATTGATGATTGATTGATTATCTTGGAAACCCATATATTTCAATGCTTTTTCAAACGATTCTTTTTCATTATCGCTTAACGAATCTTTTGATGGAATGATATCTTTCACCGAAATTCCCATTCCCGGATTCGTACCAAACGTAATCATTGGATAAATATCCGCCGCATCAAATTCAATTTCTTCATCAAAAATTGCATCAGAATCACTTGGTAACGTTTTCCAATACGCTACTTTTTGCTCCCACTCTTCTCCTTTCGGGGCAAATGGTTTATCTTTTAAATAAGCAAAAGTTGTTTCGTCTGGTGCAATCATTCCGCCACGAGCACCCATTTCTATCGACATATTACAAACTGTCATTCGACCTTCCATCGACATATTCTCGAAAACATCTCCAGCGTATTCACAGAAATAACCAGTTCCTGCATTTGTTCCCACTTTAGAAATGATATATAAAATCACATCTTTTGGTTGAACATTTGGATTCAGTTTTCCATTAACTGTAATTCGCATCGATTTTGGTTTATTCATCAACAAACATTGACTAGCAAAAACCTGTGCAACTTGACTTGTTCCAATTCCGAAAGCAATTGCTCCAAAAGCTCCATGCGTAGATGTGTGACTATCACCACAAACCATGCTCATTCCTGGTTGCGTAACACCCAATTCTGGCGCAATAATGTGAACAATTCCTTGATACGGATGACCTAAACCATAAAAAGTAATATTATTTTTTTCGCAATTAATCGCTAATTGCTCTAATTGTTGTTTTGATAATGGATCTCGAACTGGCTGATCTTGATTAATCGTTGGTACATTGTGATCCGCAGTTGCAACAATTTGATTTGGTCGAAAAATTGGAATATTTCTCGCTTCTAATTCTGCAAAAGCTTGTGGACTTGTTACTTCGTGAATTAAATGTTTATCAATATAAATCACTTGTGGTCCATTTTCTACTTGGCTGACAACATGGGCATCCCACACTTTATCGAATAATGTTCTCATGCGAATTTTCTCTGTGATGTTTGATTAAACTGATGTATTAATCCAAGTAAATCTTCACGAACGACTTCTTTTTTTAGATCCGCAATTTCTAAAAATTGTTCATATAAAATATCTAATTCATTTTTAGATGTATCGAAACCGATATCTTTTAGACGATAAGCTAATGCTGAACGCCCGCTACGAGCTGTCAAAATAATAGAGGACTCATTAACTCCAACATCTGCCGGATTGATAATTTCGTATGTTTCACGATTTTTAATCACACCATCTTGATGAATTCCAGAACTGTGCGCAAAAGCATTCGATCCTACAATTGCTTTGTTTGGTTGAACCATCATTCCCATTGTATCAGAAGTTAATTGACTTAATTCTGTTAACATTTGAGCATTGATATCTGTATAAAAATTCAATTCTTTGTGTTGTCTAAAAATCATCACGATTTCTTCCAAGGCCGTATTACCAGCACGCTCACCAATTCCATTAATTGTACATTCTATTTGGCGTGCTCCATTTATAGCTCCTGCAACTGCATTCGCTGTCGCTAAACCTAAATCGTTATGATTGTGGCAAGAAATAATCACATTATCAATTCCTTGAACATGATCTTTTAAATATTTAATTTTATTTCCATACTCAAAAGGCAAACAATAACCCGTTGTATCTGGAATATTAAGAACTGTCGCACCAGCTTTGATCACTTCTTCACAAACTTGAGCAAGAAAAGCATTATCCGTTCTTCCTGCATCTTCAGCATAAAACTCAACATCATCTACAAATGTTTTTGCATAAGCAACCGCTTCAACGGCACGTTCGATAATCGCTTCACGATTCGAATTAAATTTGTGAATAATATGAGAATCCGAAGTTCCAATTCCGGTATGAATTCTTGGTTTTACCGCATATTGTAAAGCTTTAGCTGCAGATTCTATATCTTTTTTGTTTGCACGAGTTAAACCACAAACTGTGGCATTTTTCACTAATTTTGAAATTGCATTTACGGCTTCGAAATCTCCAGGACTTGAAATTGGAAAACCAGCCTCGATAATATCAACGCCTAATTCGTCCAATCGAGCCGCAATTTCTAACTTCTGTTTTTTGTTTAACTTACACCCCGGCACTTGCTCTCCATCTCTCAGTGTCGTATCAAAAATTTGAATCTTCTCAGCACTCATTGCAATTAGTTTTGTTTGTTATTGTGATGTAAAATTAAAATTGTACTAACTTTAAATTTTCAAATTGAAAAGTGTTTTACAATTCTTAAAGCTAAAATATTTATCATAATCATTTTATTTTCAATACATTATATATAATTTAATTACAATGTCAAATCATAACAAAGACGCACTATTTAGTTTAATAAAGTCACTTAATCGTTCCGAAAAACGTCAATTCAAACTTTATGTAAATCGTCTGCAAATTAATGCAGATGCAAAATTTTTGTTATTATTTGAAGCATTGGATAAGTTGGAAGAATATGATGAAACGGCTATTTTGAAGAAAAAAATTACCACGAAACAACAATTATCTAATCTAAAAGCGCATTTGTACAAACAAATTTTGTTTAGCTTGAGAATGAATCCTTCGCAACAAAATTCGCGTATGCAAATACGTGAACAGTTTGATTTTGCTACGATTTTGTATCAAAAAGGCTTACACAAACAAAGTCTAAAAATGTTGGACAAAGCCAAAACTCAAGCCTTAGATTTTGACGAAAAAGCCATTGCTTATGATATTTTAGAGCTCGAAAAAATTATCGAATCACAATTCATTACACGAAGTATTTCTGGTCGTGCAGATCAGTTGATTGAACAATCGGAGGAATTGAGTTTACAGAATTTACAAGCAAGTAAATTGTCTAATTTATCGCTAAAATTGTATAGTATTTTGCTCGAGAATGGATACGCAAAAGATGATGATGAAATTCAAAAAATTCAGAATTTCTTTGATTCGGAAACAAAAAATATCGATTTTAAGAAATTAAAATTCAAAGAGAAACTGTGGTTTTACAAAGCAAATGTTTGGTTGTCGATGTTAACGCAAAACCTACACTCTGCCTATGAATTTTCGAAAAAATGGGTTGAATTATTTTACGAGAAAAAAGAACGAATTCTTAGTCATCCAGTTTGGTTTATTAAAGGAAATAGCTATTTATTAAAGATCTTATACCTGAAAAAAAATTCTGAAGAATTTAAATTTTGGTTTGATAAATTAGAATCTGTTTACGAGATTTTGCCTCAAAATGATAATGTGGAAGCGCTTTGGTTTATCAATAAATTTAATAGCAAACTGAATTATTTTTTCATTAATCCGAAAGAAAATATTAGTCCATTTTTGATTAAAGATATTTTACGCGAAATTAAATCGCATCATCATAAAATCGATAATCATCATATTTTGGTGCTTTATCTAAAAATTGCTGCCTATTATTTCTTAAACAAAGATTGGGATAATTCGTTCGAGTATTGTCAAAAAATAATCAATAGTGAAGCGTCAATTCAAGAAGATTTACATTTTTACACCTTGGTTTTGATTATGATGAATTTGTATGATTCTGGGAATGATCAAGAATTGGATACATATTCGTACAAAACGCATCAATTCTGCAAAAAGATGAAAAATAGTAATATTATTACACGAAAAATTAGTTTATTTTTTATTGAATTGAATGATTTGTACCCACATGAAAAAGTAAAAGCTTTCAGAGAATTAGATGATTTTTTGAAAGATTCGGACAATCAAAATTTGTTGCGAAGAAATACCAATTACATTAATCTTAGACGTTGGATGGAGGATAAAATTTAGACTTAAATTATCTGCATAAAATAATTTTAAAAATTTAGTGTTTATCATATATTTACATCTAAATTAACACATAAACACTATGTACCAAGATTACAAAGTTGGCGAACATAAAGCGAACAAAGGATTGCGCTTTTTAAATTTTATTATAGATTATGTATCAATCATTTTATTGACGATGCTATTTTTCGGTTTTATAGCAATTGTTATTGTGATCATTAATCCAGAAAGCGACATTATTTATCAATTAGAAAATATAAATCCTTTGATTGATAGAGTTATCACAGCCTTTTTTTATGTTTTACTAATTTTTTTATCAGAGTTTTTAACCAAAGGACGTTCATTAGGTAAATTTATTACAGGAACAAAAGTTGTGATGATTGACGGTTCTACACCTACAACGAAAGATTATTTTACAAGAAGTATTTGTAGAATAATTCCATTTGATGTTCTTACTTTTTTAGGAGAAAATGGTTGGCACGATAAAATTTCAAAAACTACAGTTGTGAACAAAAAAGCTTTTGAAGCAGATTTATCACAAGCAGACAACATCGAAAGTATTGGAAAAACTGAGTTTGAATAATTTTCTATAAAATAAAATCTATTCAAATTATCTCAAAACAATAATTTATGTAAAAAATCATTGTTTTTTCTGCGTATTATTTCGCAAAAAAGGCTATTTATTAATACCTTTGCAACGTAAATATATTTTTGAGAAATGGAAAAACAACCTCAAGAGGTAGTGTTAGTTGGTGCTGGTATCATGAGTGCTACTTTAAGCATACTTCTTAAAAAAATAAATCCGGCAATTAAGATTTCTGTTTTCGAAAAATTAGATAAGATTGGATTTGAAAGCTCTGATGCTTTCAATAATGCAGGTACTGGTCACTCTGCTTTTTGTGAATTGAATTATACACCAATGGACAAAAATGGAGTGGTTAATATTGATAAAGCAATTAATATTGCAAAACAATTTGAAACTTCGAAAGAGTTTTGGTCTTACTTAGTCGAAAATAATTACGTTTCTTCTCCAGAAAAATTCTTACGTCCTACTCCGCATATGTCTTTTGTTTGGGGCGATGACGATGTAAATTTCTTGAAAAAACGTTACGAAAAATTATCTCAGCATCCTTTATTTAAGGATATGGAATATTCGGATGATGTTTCTAAAATCAGAGAATGGGCTCCATTAATTGTTGACGGTAGAAAAGGTAATGAAAAAGTTGCGGCAACGCATATGAACTTGGGAACTGATGTGAATTTTGGTGAATTAACGCGTCAAATTTTCAAAGGTTTACAAGACAAAAAAGAAATCACGTTAGAAACTGAACACGAAGTAAAAGACTTAAATCGTCTTAGCAACGGAAAATGGGCAGTTAAAGTAAAAGATTTAAAATCTGGAAATAACAAAGCACTTAATGCTGATTTCGTATTTATTGGTGCAGGTGGAGGAGCAATTTTATTGTTACAAAAATCTGGAATTCCAGAATCGAAAAAATTTGGTGGCTTCCCAGTTGGTGGACAATGGTTAATTTGTCAAAACGAAGAAGTAATCAAAAAACATCATGCAAAAGTATATGGAAAAGCAAAAATTGGTGCACCACCAATGTCTGTTCCTCACTTAGATACACGTGTTATTGATGGAAAACAATCTCTATTATTTGGTCCATTTGCAACATTCTCAACAAAATTCTTAAAATACGGATCTAATTGCGATTTATTCAAATCTGTAAACTTAGGAAACGTAGGATTTTTGATGAATTGTGGATTAAACAATATCGATTTAACAAAATACTTGGTAGAACAAGTGATGTTGTCTAAAGCGAAAAAAGTAGAAGAATTACAAGAATATTTTCCTGAAGCTAAATTAGAAGATTGGTTCGAACAAACTGCAGGACAACGTGTTCAAGTAATCGAAAAACAAGATGGAAAAGGAGTTTTAAAATTTGGTACAGAAATCGTAACATCTCAAGATGGAACAATGTCTGCCTTATTAGGAGCTTCTCCAGGAGCATCTACATCTGTTAGTGCAATGTTGAACTTGATGAAACAATGTTTCCCAGACTTGATGAAAAACAACTGGAACGAAGCAATCAAAGAAATGATCCCTTCTTACGGTGAAGATTTAGCACAAGCTGAATTAGTTGAAGCATCAAGAGCCCGTACAACTAAAGTGCTTAAAATTTTAGATTAAGATTTTCTTACATCATATAATTATAAATCCTGATATTCATTTGTCAGGATTTTTTTTGCACGAAACTTAAGAGCATAAAAAAAGGTTTGAGAATAAATTCTCAAACCTTTTAATTTTTTCTGAACATCTTAGTCTTTCTTGTCTTCGCTTTTGATAATTTCGTATTCAACTTGCATCACTCCTGTATTGGTGTGACCAATTTCGCTGAATGCAGCTTGACTTAAGTCTAAAACTCTAGATTTAGCGTATGGACCTCTGTCGTTGATTTCTACAACTACAGATTTACCATTTCTGATATTCGTAACTTTTACTTTCGTACCAAATGGTAAAGACTTATGGGCAGCTGTTAGTTCGTGTTTGTCATACGTTTCACCACTAGCTGTCTTGCGTCCGTGGAATTTGTCTCCATACCAAGAAACAACTCCTGTCGAGATTTTTCGAGCACTATTCTCGATAAGTTCTCCAACCAACTTTTCATCTTCAACTGATAATGTATCTTTTTTGATGGTATCATTATCAATATCGTTACTAAATCTTTTCTCAGAAGCTGGCATAATAATTGTGTCATTATTACCAGAATCCTTAAAAATTTTACCATCAGCATTTGCTATTGGAAAAATCATTAACATTGCTATAAACGCTGTAATGCTTTTCGTCATCCTTTAGATTTTTCTGATTTACTTTGCAAATTTAAGGGTATAAACAGCTTCTTATTTAGAATTATTCTAATCAATTGATTTTTAATTCTAAAATCTCTTGTGCTTTGCGAATTTAGATGCTTACAGCGATTTGTTAATTTAATGTTAAAATAAAGCTATAATCCTAATTTTTTTGGGAATTATTTATTTAAATCGGATATACTATTGATTATCAATAAATAATAGTTTTGTATAATTTGAAGAAATTTATCTAATAAAGAAATAAAAAAGGTAAAGTTTATAATACTTTACCTTTTCTTAATTTTTAAATCTTTAAAAATCAATTATAAACTAGCTAAAATGTCTTTTACTTTAGCTGAAATTAATTTCCCTTCCGCTTTACCAGCTAATTTAGATGAAGCAGCTCCCATTACTTTTCCCATATCTTTTGGAGAAGTAGCGCCAACCTCTGCAACAATTTCTGTAATTGCAGCTGTTAATTCTTCGTCTGATAATTGAGCAGGTAAAAATTGTTGAATAACTTCTGCTTGTGCCAATTCTTTTTCAGCTAATTCAGCACGTCCATTTGCTTCGAATTGTTCAGCAGCTTCTTTACGTTGTTTTACTAATTTTTGTAATAAAGCAATTTCTTGATCTTCTGATAATTCTCCGTTAGCACCTGATGTTTTTGCTAATAATAATTCAGATTTTACAGCTCTTAAAGCTTCTAAAGCAACAGTATTTTTAGCTTTCATCGCTTCTTTTAACTGTGCCATTATTTGAGTTTCTAAATTCATTTGTTTTGCTTTTAGACTACAAATTTAAGACAAAAAAAGGCTCATCGCAAAAGCAATGAACCTTTTCTATAATAAGAATATTTTTTACGAGTGATCGTTTATTAATCTACGTTATCGTGTAGAAAATTGTTTGGACGAATTTGCGTTTCGTTGTTACGATTAGTTCCGACAGAAAAATCAGAAGATTGATTATCATTACGATCAGACAAATTCAATCCTTGACGTTTGTAAGCAGGAATTGCTTCGTATTCGTCTACTTGAGAATTTGTCATCGTGTTGTTGAATTTAAAATTAAATTGTTTCAAACGATTTCTTCTTTCTTCAATCATACTATTCAATTCAGGATCATTTGATTGCTCAATTGGTTGACTAAATGGATCTATAGCAACTTGTAATTCTTCAGCTTGTGGAGCAACAGAATGAGCTACATTAGATTGAACTGGCTCTACATTTCCATATCCTTCGTTCTTTGGAGCTTGATATCCAGCATAATTATTTTGAGGATAGTTTGACTGCTCTGAAGCTACAGGATTAGAATATGAATTATATGTTTGATTATTATTTACATTATTCGTTGGTTCTTGCGGACGATTAAAATCTGATTTCAAACGTGGTTCGAAATCATCATAAGAACGTCTCTCTTGCACTGGCTCATCATCAATATCATCTAAAACATAACGCTTTGGAGAATTATTTTCTTCGAAAGATTCTTCTGGCGTATTGTGATAAGTTTGTTGTTGAAAACTTTGGTTAATATCTGCTTGACGATAATTATTTTGAGGAGCCTCTGGCGTTTGATTTTGTTGAGGCGTTTGTGGTGCTTGCTGAGAAGCATTAGAACGACCAAAATCTAACGTCATTGGTTTTACACGATTCACAAAAGGTTGCTCAACTGATAACGTTTTATTAATTGGTTGTTCTTCCTCTAATGTATGTACAATTTTTTGTTCCTCTTTTCCTGTATACGCCTGATCTTCTGTAGGAAAACCAGTTGCTACAACAGTTACAGAGATAGAATCTCCTAAATCTAAGTCTTCACCAATACCCATGATAATATTTGCACTATTACCAGCTTCTTGTTGAATGTAATCATTGATGATACCGATTTCATCCATTGTAATTTCGTTATTACCAGATAAAATCAATAACAATACGTTACGTGCACCTGTAATTTTGTTGTTGTTTAACAATGGAGAATCTAAAGCAGAAGAAATTGCGTCTTTCGCTTTGTTTTCACCAGAACCTTGCGCAGATCCCATGATTGCTGTACCAGAATTTTTAAGTACTGTACGCGCATCACGTAAATCGATGTTCATTGCATAGTGTTGAGTAATAACTTCTGCAATTCCTTTAGCTGCTGTTGTTAAAACCTCATCAGCTTTCGAGAAACCATTTTTGAAACCTAAGTTTCCGTATAATTCACGTAATTTATCATTGTTGATAACAATTAATGAATCGACGTTTTGTCTTAATTTTTCGATACCTTTTTCGGCTTGTTCCAACCTCATTCTTCCTTCGAAAAAGAATGGCGCTGTAACAATCCCAACTGTTAAGATATCCATTTCTTTTGCAATACCAGCAATTACTGGTGCTGCTCCGGTTCCTGTACCACCACCCATTCCGGCAGTAATAAATACCATTTTAGTACCCTCGTCTAAAACAGCTTTTACATCATCCATACTTTCGATAGCAGATTGCTCTCCTACCTCAGGATTTGCTCCAGCTCCTAAACCTTCTGTTATTGCTTGTCCTAATTGAATTCTTGTTGGTACTGGACTATTTGCTAATGCTTGAGAGTCCGTATTACAAATTACAAATTCTACACCTGCAATTCCTTGTTCAAACATGTAGTTTACGGCATTACTACCTCCACCACCTACTCCGATTACTTTGATAGCTTGAGATCTGCTCTTTGGTAAGTTGAACACAATATCTCCTGTTAACATATCACTCATATTCTTCTTATTAAATTGGTTCGTAATTTATTCTAGTTTATTCTTATTATTCAGTTTCGTTGATCATTTGGATAAATTTATCCGTCCATTTCGAAAAGAAATTTTTCTTTTCTGGTTTAGATTTAGCTTCTTTCTTTTCACCAATTTCTTGATCCAAAAATTCGTCAACTATTTCTTCTCTTTTTGGTTTTTGGATTACCGATTCCTCCTCTACTATAACTTCTGCTTTTGCAGTTTTTTTGTGCTGAGTTGGTTGAATTCCAATTTCTAATTCTTCTTGGTTATTTAAGTTATTAATTACTGGTTTTTCATAAATTTCGTGCTGATAATTCGCCGCTAATTCTTCTAAACCTTTCATCAATAAACCTACAGATGTTGCATATTCTGGACCACTAATTTCTTCTGCTTTAGCACCAACAATATGTTCGTTAGAGTATCCAATTCTTACATCCATTCCTGTTACATATTCTGTTAACTGACGAATGTGTTTCAATTTAGATCCACCACCTGTTAAAACGATTCCTGCAATCAATTTTTTGTTTTGATCTTCGCAACCATAATTTTTCAATTCCAAATATACTTGTTCCAAAATCTCCTGCACACGTGCATGAATAATTTGTGACAATCTTTTTAATGATATTTCTTTTGCTTCGCGTCCTTTTAAACCAGGAATCGATACAATTTCAGTTTCTTTATTTTCTCCTGGCCAAGCAGAACCAAATTTTTCTTTTAAAGCTTCGGCTTGCTTACCAATGATAGAACATCCAACTTTGATGTCTTCTGTAATCACATTTCCTCCAAACGGAATAACAGATGTGTGACGAATAATATTATCCTTGAAAATTGCAATATCCGTTGTTCCACCACCTATATCAATCAATGCAACACCAGCTTCTTTTTCTTCTTCGCTAAGCGCAGCACTAGACGATGCAATTGGTTCTAAAGTAATACTTGCCAAACGTAAACCAGCAGCTTTTACACAACGTGCAATATTTCGGATAGATGATACTTGTCCTACAACCACATGGAAATTAGCCTCTAAACGACTTCCGTACATTCCGATTGGTTCGCGGATTTCACCTTCGTTATCAACCTTAAATTCTTGAGGAAGAACATGGATAATTTCTTCTCCAGGTAACATGACCAATTTGTAAACTTGATTTGTTAATAACTTTAAATCATTATCATCAATCACGTCTTCTGAATTGGTACGAGTAATGTAATCGCTATGTTGTAAACTACGAATATGTTGTCCGGCAATACCAACAGTAACATCAGTAATTTTGACACCAGATGACCTTTCAGCCTTATCAATTGCTTCTTTTATCGAGTTGATGGTTTGTGTAATATTATTCACAACACCTCTGTGTACACCTAAGCTTTTTGCTTGTCCGTGTCCAAGAATCTCAATTTTTCCGTTTTCATTTTTTCGTCCGACAAGCGCTACAATCTTTGTAGTCCCTATGTCTAAGCCAACTGCAATCTTACTATTGTTCTCCATTTTTTATTCGTTTGGTTGCTACAACTTGGTTTACAAATTTCAAGCTCAATTTTTCATAATCTTCAGTTCCTATAAAATCAATGTATTGATTATAGAATAATTTTAGATTATGTAACTTCTGTTCAAAGTTGTTTAAAGTTCCTAATTCTATATAATAGTTTCCTGTGTTTACAATTAAATTAAAAGAACGTTGTCCCACTTTTTGAATGGCTATGATGTGATTTTTTAATAAATCGTCTGCTTTCAAAGCTTGAACAAATTTACTCAAATCCTCATATTCATTCGGTTTTACATCACCAGAAACTAAGATTACATCTGCTGAATTTAATTTAGATAAAGGCATTTTTCCGCCTTTTGTTGTCAAATAAAATTCATTTTTCAGCGTCTTTATTCTTGCTACTGCTGAGTTTGCTTTTATGTCAAGTCGTAAATGTCCGTTGATATCTTTACTTACTTGTACAGAATCTACAAAAGGACTCTCACTTACTTTTTGTTCGATTTCCTTAACATTCACATCTCGTAGAGATTGTTTCAGAATGTCTTTTCCATCTTTGTTGATAATTTCTCTTATCGATTCATCATTAATAAAATAATTATCAACTGGCTGAACAAACGCCACGTCAATTTTATTCACTGTACGCGAAGCATTCTTAATTACCGTAAAACTAATCAAACCGATTAGCAAGGCAACTCCAAAAATCACTTTTATGATTTTCAATTTACGCTTCACTTAACCACTCTTTTATTGGTTTAACAATTGTATCAATATTTCCTGCTCCAACAGTCAATAATACATCAAAATCTTGTTTTTTGATGTTTGCTAAACTATCTTCTAATGAAGATACTATTTTTTCATTTAAATTCACCTTTTCTAGCAACCAATTTGAAGTAATTCCTTCGATTGGTAACTCTCTGGCAGGATAAATGTCTAATAAAATCAAACTATCTAACTGCGATAAACTTTGTCCAAATTCTTCTGCGAAATCTCTTGTACGTGTAAATAAGTGAGGCTGAAATACTCCCAATACTTTTTTACCCGGATAAAGTTCACGAACTGAACGAATTGCTGCATTCAATTCTGTTGGGTGATGTGCATAATCGTCAATGTAAATTTTTCCATTTGCTTCGAAACGATTAAAACGTCTTTTAACTCCAACAAAAGTTGATAAAGCTTCTTTTATTTTATAATGAGGAACACCCATATAATCTGCAACAGCCAAAGCCGCAACCGCATTTTCCATATTGTGATGTCCTGGTAATAAAATTCCGACATCTGTTAATGAACCATTTGGCGTTTTTACATCAAACACATAATGTCCGTCAATAATTCTTACATTGTGCGCATCGTAATCTGCATCCAAATCCACTCCATATGTAAAAGCTCCTTCGAAAGGCAAACCTTTGTGAACAAATAATTTTTCTTCGACAATTGCTGCAAATTCTTGAAACGATTTTTTCACTTCATCACGTTCTCCATAAATATCCAAATGATCAGCATCATCACTTGTGATAATCGCTAATTTTGGAGAAAGACGTAAGAAAGAACGGTCAAATTCATCGGCTTCTGCAACTGTATATTTAGAACCATTTAAGATGATATTCGAATCGTAATTTTCTGTAATACCACCTAAAAAAGCTGTACATTCTACATTAGCAACTTTTAGAATATGTCCTAAAATAGACGAAGTCGTTGTTTTTCCGTGCGTTCCCGCAACACCAATATTGTATGTATGTTTGGTAATTTCACCTAACACTTCAGAACGCTTCATTACTTTAAAATCATTCACTAAAAAATAATTTAGTTCTGAATGATCTTTTGGTACCGCTGGCGTATAAATTACCAACGTATTTTTTGGATTAATTCCTGCTGGAATTAACTCGATGTTATCTTCGAAATGAATATCAATTCCTTCAGCAATCAATTCAGTTGTTAACTCGGTTTGTGTTTTATCATAACCAGCAACTTCTTTTCCGATTGACTTGAAGAAACGTTCCAAAGCACTCATTCCGATTCCTCCTGCACCGATGAAATAATAATATGTTTTATCTAAAATATTCATTATAATAAATTCAATAATATATCTACAATCTCTTTTGTCGCATTCGGTTTCCCTAATTGCTTAATGTTTTGAGATAATTTATTTTTTAATTCTTCATTGTTCGCCAAAGCAATTACTTCTTTGACTAAAATTTGTTTTGCATCTGCATCTTTCACCATAATCGCTGCATCCTTCTCAACCAATGCTTGTGCATTTTTGGTTTGATGATCTTCTGCTGCTGTTGGCAATGGAAGCAAAATAGTTGCTTTTCCAACAATACACAATTCCGAAATTGCCATTGCTCCTGCACGAGAAACAATCATATCCGAAGCTGCATACGCATCTTTCATGTTATAAATAAATTCGGTTACATGAATCGTTGGATATTTATCGCCAACCAAATTTTTGATTTTTTGATAATCTAACTTTCCTGTTTGCCAAATCAACTGAACACCACTTGCAACAAATTCGTCAAGGTTTTCTAACCAAGCATTGTTCATTGCTCTTGATCCTTGTGAACCACCAACTGATAAAATAGTTGGTTTTTCTGGATCTAATCCAAAAGCTGAAATTGCTTCTGCTTTTGAAGGTAAATTTTGAAAAATTTCGGCACGAATAGGATTTCCTGTGTAATGCACTTTTTCTTGCGGAAACTGAGAAATTCCTTCGTAAGCTGTACAAATAGCACTCGCTTTATTTTTCAAAATTTTGTTGGTAACTCCCGGAAACGAATTCTGTTCTTGTAATAAAATCGGAACATTTTTGCTTCCTGCTACCCACAACATTGGTCCACTCGCATAACCTCCTGTACCAACAGCTAAATCTGGCTGAAAATCTTTGTAGATTTTTTTTGCAAGACTTAAGCTTTTTATCAATTTGAAAGGGAACTTTAAATTCGCTTTCATGTTACTTCTATCAAATCCAGAAATTGGTAAACCTTTTATGTCATACCCAACTTTTGGCACTTTTTCCATTTCCATTCTTCCTTCTGCTCCAACGAACAAAATTTGTGCATCTGGCAAACGACGTTTTATTTCGTCTGCAATTGCAATGGCTGGATAAATATGTCCACCTGTTCCTCCGCCACTTATTAAAACTTTAGGCGATGTCTTCGATGTATTCTTCACTTAATACTTTTCTATCTTGTTCTAATTCTTCTTGCGATTTAATCTGAGTACTTACACTCAAAATTATTCCGAACGAAATACATGTCATCCAAATGGATGTTCCTCCGTAACTAATCATTGGCAATGGTTGCCCTGTTACAGGAATTAAATTAACCGCTACCGCCATGTTTACCATCGCTTGTATAATAATTGGTAAGCCCACTGCAAATACAAGTAGCGTACCAAAAACGGTATGAATTTTAGATGCGATGATACAAATCCGTATTAAAATCAGAAGGAAAATTCCAATTAATAAAATTGCACCAATTGCACCATATTCTTCTACAATAATAGCGAAGATAAAATCGGATGATGACTGAGGTAAAGTTTGTTTGAAAACACTTTTTCCTGGTCCAGCCATTTCATTCAATCCTCTTGCAATTGCAGCTTTTGCGTGTAAAACTTGATAACTTTCTAATCCAGAATCGTCATTAAATTTCTCGATACGTGACATCCATGTGTGCACACGAGAATTTGTTACTAAGTCTGGACGAGATAAAGCCATCCACACAAATCCGCCACCAAGTACTAAACCTACCCCGGCAATTGTAAATAAATATTTGAATGGAAATCCACCAATAATCAACAATATTCCGCACATTCCAGCTAACATCAACGCTGTTGAACCATTAGAAGGAAAGATTAATCCTACAATTACAATAATTGGTAAGAATAATGGAACTGCCGTATTTTTCCACGTATATTCTTTGTCTCTATTTTTTGTCAAATAACGAGCTATATAAATCAACAACGCTTGCGAAGCAATCATCGAAGGCTGAATACCAATTCCAGTCCCTGGAATAGTTAACCAACGCGCAGCATTTGCACCTCCAATGGTTTGTCCTTGTACGAGTGTTATTGCCAAAACTCCAGAAAGTATAACAACAGCTGTTAAAGCAAACAAACCAAACCAACGATAATCAATACGTTGTAATCCATAAATGATAAATAAACCAATTAATAAAATCACAGCGTGCTTACCTAAATGCCCAAAAATAGTTCCCGATCCTACCGTATACACCAAGTTAGAACTTGCAGAATAAACAGGTAAGAACGAAAATAGTGCTAACAATAAAATGAAAGCCCAAAGCGGTTTATCGCCTTTAAAATATTTTTGTACGATGTTAGACATTGGTTGGTTATGTTATTATAATTTGCGTACGTTTTCTTTAAATTGATCTCCACGATCTTCGTAACCTTTGAACAAATCGAAACTTGCACAAGCTGGTGACAGAAGAACCGTTTCTCCTTTTGTTGCTAATTTATATGATTGTTCTACACAATCTTTCATTGTATTTGTTTCAACAATTGTATCGATATATGGACTGAAAAAATCAACAATTTTTGCGTTATCAACACCTAAACAAACAATTGCTTTCACTTTCTTTTTCACGAAAGGTAAAACTTCGTTGTAATCGTTTCCTTTATCAGTTCCTCCAACAATCCAAACAACTGGTTTCGTCATACTTTCCAAAGCAAAATATGTTGCATTCACATTTGTTGCTTTAGAATCGTTGATAAAATCTATTCCTCCAATTGTCAAAACAGGCTCTAAACGATGTTCAACCGATTTAAAATCAGACAAACTCTTTTTTAGTTCCTCATTATTGATATCAATAATTTTTGCAGCTACAGCCGCAGCCAATGAATTAGAAACATTGTGTTTACCAATTAATCCTAAATCATTCACTAACATTGTAAAATCACCATTCGAATCGTTCACACGGAACAATTCATTGTTTGCGTATGCTTCATTTGTTGCATCCATCATTGTGAACGGTTTGCGATGAGCGCGAATATCAATCTGTTCAATCATCTCCATTGTTTTTGGATCATCCAAATTGTAGATAAAATAATCGTTTTCATCTTGGTTTTCAGTAATTCTGAATTTAGCCTTTGCATACAAATCAAACTGATAATTGTATTGGTCTAAATGATCTGGTGTAATGTTCAGTAAAATTGCAACATACGGTTTGAAATCTGTTTTGATATCATCTAACTGAAAACTACTTACTTCTAACACATAATAATCGAAGTTGTCTTCTGCTACAGATTTTGCAAAACTTTTTCCGATGTTACCACCTAATCCTACATTTAATCCAGCTTGCTTTAGGATATGGAACATCAAACTTGTCGTTGTTGTTTTTCCATTAGATCCTGTAATCGCAATAATTTTTGCATCTGTGTAACGAGACGCAAATTCAATTTCAGAAATAATTGAAATTCCTTTTTCTTCTAATTTCTGAATTAGCGCTGCTTTTTTTGGAATACCTGGACTTTTCATTACTTCATCGGCATTCAGAATTAATTCTTCTGTGTGCTGACCTTCTTCATAAGCAATTCCGTGCTCCTCCAAAAGTTGTTTATACTTGTCTTTTATTTGTCCCATGTCCGAAAGAAAAACATCAAAGTTTTCTTTCTTCGCAAGAATAGCTGTTCCTACGCCACTTTCTCCTCCTCCTAAAACGACTAATCTTTTCATTTTTTATCTAATCTTTAAGGTAATAATACTAATTACCGCTAAAATGATTCCGATGATAATTGCACGCACCACAATTTTACTTTCGTGATAACCTAACTTCTGAAAATGGTGATGTAGAGGAGACATCAAAAAGATTCTACGACCTTCACCAAATTTCTTTTTCGTGTACTTGAAATAAGACACTTGTAACATTACTGATAAACTTTCTGCGAAAAATATTCCGCACAAAATTGGTAGTAATAATTCTTTACGAACGATAATTGCTAAAACAGCAATAATTCCTCCGATTGTTAAACTTCCTGTATCACCCATAAATACTTGAGCTGGATAGGTATTATACCAAATAAATCCGATCAAACCTCCAAGGAAAGCTCCACAGAAAATCAAGACTTCTTCTGAACGCGGAATAAACATAATGTTCAGATAATCGGCAAACATTAAGTTTCCGGAAACGAAAACAAACATTGATATTGCTGCCATAATCACAGCCGAACTACCAGCTGCTAAACCATCGATTCCATCTGTTAAATTTGCTCCATTCGATACTGCTGTAATGATAAAAATTACCGCAAAAATAAAAATCGCTGCAACTGCCCATGTTGGTCGATCTTGCGCATCCATCCAAAACAAAATATCAGAATAATTGAATTCATTTCCTTTTACAAAAGGCATTGTCGTTTCTAATGTTTTTTCTTCTGGACCAAATTTTATTTGTCGGTTGTATTCTGTTTGTTCTATTCCTACAGCTGTTTTTACTCTATTTTCTTGATGTTTTACAGTAACTGTTGGACTGAAATAAAGCATTAATCCAACTACAACTCCAAGACCAACTTGTCCTAAAATTTTAAATTTACCTTGTAAACCTTCTTTGTTTTTTCTAAAAACTTTGATGTAATCGTCTAAAAAACCAATCACACCTAACCAAATTGTTGAAACCAACAAAATGATAATGTAAATATTATCTAATCTCGCAAAAAGTAAAGTAGGAATTAATGTTGCCAAAATGATAATTAAACCACCCATTGTTGGCGTTCCTGCTTTTTCGATTTGTCCTTTTAAACCTAAATCACGAACAATTTCGCCCATTTGTTCTTTACGTAAATAACTGATGATTCGTTTTCCGTAAAACAAACTGATGAACATTGCCAATAAAATTGCCATTCCCGCGCGGAAAGACGTGTATTGAAACATACGCGCTCCTGGAAAATGGATACCTTCTAAATAATCAAATAAATAGTATAACATTCTTTATTTGTTCAATATTTTACTCAATTCTGATGCAACTTCTACATCAGAAAAATGTGTTCTTACTCCGTTAATTTCTTGATACGTCTCGTGACCTTTTCCCGCAATCAAAATAATATCTTTTGGTTCGGCCATTTTAAGTGCTGTTTTTATAGCTTCTTTTCGATCTGTAATCTTCAAGGTGCGATTATAAAATTGCGCTTTTACACCAACTTCCATCTCACGAAGAATTTCTTCTGGATCTTCTGTTCTTGGATTATCTGATGTAAAAATGGCAAGATTAGATTTTTCGCTCGCGATATCCGCCATTTCAGGACGTTTTGTTTTATCACGATCTCCACCACAACCTACAACTGTTATTAGTTTTTCATTTTTGGTACGAATTCCTTCTATTGTATCCAAAACATTTTCTAATGCATCAGGCGTATGTGCATAATCTACGATTACGATAATTCCTGATTCTGTTTTGAATGTTTGAAAACGACCATCAACATTTCCAAGTGTGCTCAACGCTTTTAGAACTTCTAATTCATCTTGTCCTAAAATTGACGCTACACCAAAAACTAATAATAAATTATATGCATTGAATTGACCAATTAATGATGTCCAGAATTCTTTTCCATTGAATTCTAATTGCATTCCATCAAATTGGTGTTCAATAATTTTTCCTTTAAAATCTGCATCAGTTTTTAGCGCATACAATTTTTTCGTAGCAACTGTATTCTGAAGCATTACTTTTCCGTTTTTATCATCTGCATTCGAAATTGCCGTAGACGTTTTTGGCAAATCGTCGAAGAATTTCTTTTTTGCTGCAAGATAATTTGCAAACGTTTTGTGATAATCTAAATGATCGTGTGTGATATTCGTAAATCCAGCCACTTCAAAATGCAAACCAGCAATTCTATTTTGATGAATTCCGTGCGAAGAAACTTCCATAAAAGCAAATTCGCATCCTCTATCTACCGCTTCGCGAAACATTTTGTTCAATGTCAAAATATCTGGCGTTGTATGCGTAGACGGAATCACTTCACCATCAATCACAATTTTAATCGTCGAAATTAATGCACAAGCATAACCTAATTTTGTAAACAATTCGTACAACAAAGTTGTCGTTGTTGTTTTTCCATTCGTACCTGTAACTCCAACAAGTTTTAAATCTTTTGTTGGATTTCCATAAAAGTTAGAAGCTAAAATTCCTAATGCAATCGTTGAATTTTCAACTTTCACATACGTTATTCCATCAACTAAATTTTCTGGCAAAACTTCGCAAACAATTGCTTTAGCACCTAAACCAATCGCTTTTTCTATATACTGATGACCGTCAACTGTAACTCCATTTACAGCAACAAAAACATCATCGTTTGATACTTTTCTTGAATCAAATTGAATATTATTGACTTCAACTTTTGTTGAACCAATCGTTTCTGAGATGGAAACTTTATATAATAAATCAACTAAATTTCTCATCCTTCCAACATTAAATAAATTGTCTCACCCTTCTTAAATCTTGTTCCCGCAGGAATGGATTGATTTGTTACTTTTCCAAACCCTGAATATTGTACATCTAACCCTAAATTTTCTAATACCGGAATTGCTTTAGACCCTGTATGACCAGTCACATTTGGTACTATATTTTTAGAATTACTAACATTAATATCATCTCCTTTTTTAAACTCTTTCACCGCGTTCTTTTTTACTAAATCGCGTGGCAAAGGTATGGGAGTTTTTGAATATACCCAATCGGCAATTTTCTTAAAAACCGGAGCAGTTACACTACCTCCATAAAACCCTTTGGCTGTATTTGGTTTGTGCACAACTACGATACAAGAATACTTTGGTTTTTCTGCTGGAAAATATCCTGCAAATGAAGCACGATATTGCATTCCTTTACCATCTCGCTTCCAATAATCAACACGAGCAGTACCAGTTTTACCAGCAATATCGTAATTACTATTACTAATAATACGTCCCGTTCCTTGTTCTACTGCACCACGAAGCATTTCTTGCATCTGTTTTACATTTTCCAAAGAAGTTAGTTGATCTACTAAAACAACAGGTTCGAAAATTTTATCAGGTTCACCTTTACGTGTGATTTTATCCATAAATAATGGTTTCAACATTTTACCATTATTTGCCACTGCGTTATAAAAAGTCACAATTTGAATTGGAGTTAACTGTAAACCATAGCCATAACCCATTACAGGCAATGTAATATTACTCCAAGATTTACTATCTGGACGGTGCATAATTGGACTTCCTTCTCCAAGAATATCTACTCCAAGAGGCGAAGTCATATGCCATTTATCCATTTTTTTGAAGAAAGCTTTTGGATTTTCTCCGTAATATTTATTAATAATTTTTGCTGTACCAATGTTAGACGATTTTTTCATCACACCATCTACAGTCAAAGTTCCGTATCCGTGTGTATCTGTAATCGTACGACCATAGAATTTATAACTTCCACCTCCCGTCTCTACTGTCGAATTTTTATTGATAAAACCATCATCCATTGCAGCTAGCAACGAAACTGTTTTGAAAGTAGATCCTGGCTCCGCAGCTTCACCAACCGCATAGTTATAATCGTCGATATATGTTCCGTCTTTTTTGCGAGATAAATTCACAATTGCACGAACTTTTCCTGTCTGAACTTCCATTACAACGACACTTCCGTGTTGCGCCTCAAATTCAGAAAGTTGTTTGTACAAAGCATCATAAGCAACCATTTGTAAATCGGCATCTATTGTTGTGTAAACAGATGAACCTGCTTGAGGCTCTTGCTCCCAACTTTTCATTGGTTTCCATTTACCGCGTCCCATAAATTGTTCCCAACGACGTCCTTCAATACCGCTTAATAAATCAGAATAAGCTCCTTCTAATCCAACTTTTCCGCGTTGATCATCGTAACCAATTGTACGAACACCAATATCTTGAACAATTAACTCTCGTTTTGACTCAGTTTCATGAATAAATCCACCTTTGTTTTGACCTTTGTTGAAGATTGGAAATTTTTTGATGCGTTGATATTGCTCATAATCCAAATCTTTCACCAACATCATGTAACGATTTTTCTTTTTACGTTCTGTAGAAAATTTGTCGTAAAAATAAGAGGGAGATTTTGTAAACATCTTACCTAAAGAATCGGCAAGATTGTGCATTTCTGTTTTGAATAATTCATCTTTGATCACCGTCAAATCCACATAAACATTGTGTTTTGTAACAGTTGTAGCCATTAATGCACCATTAGAAGCATATAAATTACCACGCTCCGCCGTAACGGTATCTAATCTAAAATTATTCTTTTCAGCAAAACGCTCTAATTCAACCCCTTCTACAATATTAATTCGAAACATAAAAACAACAATAAAGATGGCCCAAATCGCAAGTGCGCCGGCAAATACCCATCCTTTGATGACAATATTGTTTTTATTTTTCGCTGACTTCGTCATAAACTTTGTCTACTATATAATAAGGTTGTTTATCTGGAATTTTCAAACCATACACTGCTGTACGCTCCAAAATTTCCGTTTCTAATTGCATACGCATCAAATCGCGATGCTTATCTGTATATTGAGATTTTAAATCTTCTACTTTATCTTGCAACTCAGTGATGCGAACCACTTTTCGATCAACTAAATGCGAACTCGAAATACTCAAAAAAGCCAAACCTACCAGATACAACATAAACTTCCAGTTTTGTTCTGAGCCAGTTTTGATTAAAAACTCACCTCTCAACAAACCTATAAAAGTTTTTTTCTCTGGTAATATTTTTTTCTTTTTTGCCATTCCTATTTCTTAATCCTCATTACGAACCGCAATACGCATTTTCGCACTACGCGCTCTTGGATTTTCATTAATTTCTTCTTGCGTTGGCACAATCACCTTTGATTGTAAAGGTTTGAAAGGCGCCGACCAATTTCCAAAAACATCACGCTCTGGTTCACCTTCAAACATTCCGTTTTTCATGTAGCGTTTTGTTAAGCGATCTTCTAACGAATGATACGAAATAATCACCAAGCGACCACCTGGTTTTATCACTTCTCCACATTGCGTCAACATCTCTTTCAATGCAGCCATTTCATCATTTGCTTCGATACGTAAAGCCTGAAACATTTGAGCGAAAAATTTATTTTCTTTCATTTTTGGAATGAATGAAAAAATCTGCTTCAATTCATCAATTGTATTGATTTGTTTATCCGCTCTTGCTTTCACAACTTCTCTTGCCAAACGATACGAACCTTGCAATTCTCCAAAATCATAAAAAACACGCGCAAGATCTTCTTCTTCGTATTCGTTAATAATTGTTTTGGCAGATAATTTTGCATTCTGATTCATTCGCATATCCAATTCTCCATCAAAACGAGTTGAAAAACCACGTTCTGGTGTATCAAACTGATGAGAAGAAACTCCCAAATCACCCAAAACACCATCAACTTGTTTTATTCCACGAAATCTTAAATTATTTTTCAAGAATCTAAAATTTTGTTCAACTAACTCAAATCGATCATCATCAATTTTATTGCGAACCGCATCCACATCTTGATCAAATGAAAATAATTTTCCATTTTGATCCAAACGACTTAATATTTCACGTGAGTGTCCTCCACCCCCGAACGTACAATCTACATATATACCTGATTCGTTAATAATTAACGCATCAACACTATCTTTTAATAATACCGGATTATGATATTCACTCATCTTCTCCTAAATTTCCCATTACATCTTCTGCCAAAGAAGCAAAATCTAAATCGTCTACATTAATCGACTCTTCATATTTGTCTTTATCCCAAATCTCGATCATGTTTACAGAAGAATTCAGAACAACTTCTTTATTAATTTCTGCAAATTTCACTAAATCTTTTGAAATCTGTAGCCTTCCATTTGCATCAACTTCGACAATTTTTAATCCAGCCGTAAAAATTCTAATAAAATCATTGTTTTTCTTCACAAATCGATTCAATTTATTCAAATCATTCATCACTTTTTCCCATTCTTTCATTGGATGCAGCTCTAAACAATTTTGAAACACAGATCTTTTCAACACAAAGCCATCTTCCAAACATTCAGCAAGTTGTTTCTTCAAACCCGCTGGTATTGGGAGCCTACCCTTTGTATCTACCTTACACTCATATGTTCCAATTAATGAATTCATGATAGAATTTTTCCAAAAATAAATAAAATATTACCACAAATTACCATTTTTTACCACTTTTATTGAAATAGTTATCAACAATTTAAAATTTAGTATCAGATAGTTATGTTTTTTCTAACGCTAACCCCATGTATAAAATGAGAAATAATGTTTATATAGACCTTGTTTTGATAAGTGATTAATATGGATTGTTAAAGTTTTTCATATAAACCACGAAATAAAAAATATAATTAATTAAATTTGTCGACTTAATATCGAGTAAATGTTTTTTAGCTTAAAGAAAAAAGATAAGTTCTCTTACATAGAAGAAGGAGAAGGACAACCAATTGTTTTGCTTCATGGATTAATGGGTGAACTTAGCAATTTCAGCTCACTTACAAATTATTATGCACAAAGAGGATATAAGGTTTTCGCACCAGAATTGCCATTATATTCTTTATCTGTCATCAATACTAATATCAAAAATATTGCAAAACATGTTGCAAATTTTATTGAAGAAGTCGTTAAAGAACCAGCTATTTTAGTTGGAAATTCTTTAGGAGGACATATTGGTTTGATGGTTTGTCACAGACATCCAGAATATGTAAAAGCACTTTGTTTAACAGGAAGTTCTGGTTTGTACGAAAAATCTTTTGGAGAAACTTATCCAAAACGTGGTAATTACGAATATGTAGAACGTAAAACGCGCGAAGTTTTTTACGATCCTGCTATCGCTACAAAAGAAATTGTAGATGATGTTTTTGACACTGTAAATGACAGAAATAAAGCTATCAAAACTTTATATATCGCAAGAGATGCGATCAAATCTAACATGAAAGATGATTTGAAAGACATCAAAATGCCTGTTTGTTTGATTTGGGGAAAACAAGATAATGTAACTCCACCAGAAGTTGCAATAGAATTTGAAGAAGAATTACCAGACGCTTCTTTATTTTGGATTGATAAATGTGGGCATGCTCCAATGATGGAACACCCTGAATTATTCAACGAAATTTTATACAAATGGCTAATCGAAAAACAATTAGATCCAGCCACTAAAGCATAATTATGATTAAAAAAGCTGAATTCGTAAAAAGTTCGCAAAAATATACAGATTGTCCAGATCCTTTCAAACCAGAATACGCATTTATTGGGCGTTCTAATGTTGGAAAATCGTCATTAATCAATATGTTAGCAGATAAAAAAGCATTAGCTAAAACTTCTGCAACTCCAGGTAAAACTCAATTGATTAATACATTCGAAATGGATGACACTTGGTATTTAGCCGATTTACCAGGTTATGGTTTTGCTAAAGCACCAAAAGGTGTTCGTGGTGGTTTCAATAAAATGATTTATGATTACATTGAGTTTCGTAAAAACTTAGTAAATGTTTTTTTATTGATTGATTCTCGACACACGCCTCAAAAAATAGATTTACAGTTTATGGAATGGTTAGGAAACAAACAAATTCCGTTTGCGATTGTGTTTACAAAATTAGATAAACTAACGAGTACACAAATGCAAAAAAACTTGAATCACTACAAAAACGAGTTATTAAAAACGTGGGAAGAATTACCAAAAATATTTACAAGTTCGGCTTCGAGTAAAATTGGTAAATTAGAAATCTTAGGCTACATTGATAGCTTGAATGAACATCTTGTAGACGAGTTCAAGAAAGAACAATACAAAAAAGAATATTAAAAAAGTCGGAACATAGTTCCGACTTTTTTGTTTATTACTCTCCTAACTCAGCAGATTTTGTTTTCAAATCATTCATACAAGGTTCAATCACTTTCATTAATCGTTCTTGTAATTCTGGCGATGGATTTTTCATTTGCATCATTTCTGCGTATGTAAACTCATCCAACATTTTATCTGTCGAACAATCACAATATTTTGTAATTAATTCTTTTTTTGCCGCAGATATCCCTGGTGTTATTGCCGCTTGTTCACAAGCCGTCATCGCTTGCGCTTTTTCCTCTGCATTATTCTTATCGCCTTTAGCATTACAGCTAAAAATTGTTAATCCAAAGATTAATCCTAAAATAATTTTCTTCATAGGTAATAGATTTTAATCTTGTTAAGATAATGATTATTAATTATTTCACAAAATCATTCACAGCTTCAACATAACCTGGCAAACCTTTTCCTGAAATAATTTTTAGACAACTTTCGCCCGTTACACTATTTTTTCTGAAATCTTCGCGCGCATAAATATCCGAAATATGAACTTCTATCACTTTCGTCGTAATCGCTTTTATCGCATCTGCAATCGCATACGAATAATGCGTATACGCACCAGCATTCAAGATAATTCCGTCATATTTAAAACCTATTTCGTGCAATTTATCAATAATATCTCCTTCGTGATTTGATTGAAAATAATGCAACGAAACTTCTGGAAATTGCTTTCTCAATTCATGTTCAAAAAAATCTTCGAAAGTTTGTGTTCCATAAATTTCTGGTTCGCGAACGCCAAGTAAATTTAAATTAGGTCCGTTTATAATTTGTATTTGTTTCATTTTCTTTATTTTATAAATATAAATCTCTTTTTTAGATCGAAAAAGTTTAATTTTTTCTTTTTTTTAATCAATTTTTTACTTTTTATTAAGTTTTGGCACAAACCTTGTATATATACAATTACCAACCTATTATCATATAAACCAATCTAAACCAAAAAAATCAACCAAACCTTAAAATCTCAGTTAACAAATGATTAACTGGGATTTTTAATTTTAGTATCCATACTTTCCTTTCCACTTTTGATTGAGCGATTGTTTGTCCACTTGTTCTCGCTTATTATTTCCTGGCTCATAAAAAGTCGTCCCCGAAATTTCATTTGGTAAAAATTCTTGCTCAGCAAAATTTCCTGGAAAATCGTGCGAATATTTATATTCTTTTCCATAATCCAAATCTTTCATCAACTTAGTTGGTGCGTTTCGTAAATGCAACGGAACAGGTAAATCGCCCGTTTGTTTAACGATTTGTTGCGCTTTACCAATCGCTAAATAGGTTGCATTACTTTTTGGAGAATTCGCCAAATAAACCGCACATTGACTCAATAAAATACGAGATTCTGGATAACCAATCACCGAAACAGCCTGAAAAGTATTATTCGCCAAAATCATTGCAGTTGGATTTGCATTTCCCACATCTTCGGAAGCTGAAATCAACATTCTTCTCGCAATAAATTTCAAATCTTCACCACCTTCAATCATTCGAGCCAACCAATAAACCGCTCCATTCGGATCTGAACCACGAATCGATTTAATAAATGCCGAAATAATATCATAATGCTGTTCACCCGTTTTATCATAACGCGCTAAATTTTGCTGAATACGTTCATGAACAATTTCATCATTGATGATGATTTTATCTGTTGGAGAAAAACTATTAATTACCAACTCCAAACCATTCAACAGCTTTCTTGCATCACCGCCCGAATATCTTAATAATGCATTTGTTTCAACTAATTCAATATTTAATTTAGATAAAACTGTATCTTTTTTTATAGCTCGTTCGATTAAATCAACTAAATCTTCTTTTTCGAGATGTTTCAACACATAAACTTGTGCACGCGAAAGCAAAGCTGGTACAACTTCGAAACTTGGATTTTCGGTTGTTGCTCCAATCAACGTCACCAAACCAGTTTCTACCGCTCCCAACAAACTGTCTTGCTGCGATTTATTGAAACGATGAATTTCATCTATAAATAAAATTGGATTTTTCGTTCCCGAAAACAAATTTTGATTCTTTGCTTTTTCAATTACTTCACGCACTTCTTTCACACCAGAATTTATGGCGCTCAACGTATAAAATGGTCGATCAGTTAATTCGGAAATCAATTGAGCTAGTGTCGTTTTTCCTGTCCCTGGCGGTCCCCAAAAAATCATCGAAGCAATCATATCATGTTGCAACATCATTTTTATTGGTCCGTTTTCGCCCACCAAATGCTTTTGATTAATGTATTCTTCAAGCGTTTTTGGACGCATTCTTTCAGCTAAAGGCGCATTCATAAAATCTTGTTTAGATTTCAAAGTTAGGGAATGTTTTGTCAAAATGAATGATTTTTTGGGCGACATATTTTGGCATTTAGATTTATTTTCTTTGTGTTAGAATAAAAATTAAAATGATGAAGAAAGCGTTAGAATGTGCTTTAATTTTAACAAGAAAGCACCAACTTTTGGGTGATAAAATTGCTTTATCAACTGATTATTTGAAAAAGATTGAACTAAAAGATAAACAATCAGAAATCAATAAACAAATGATTGAGTTTTTGGTCGAATTGCAAGAATTTGTCGAATTTATCAGAGTTAATCAAGAACTTAGATTGATGTATGTTGAATTGGTAAATTATTATTTCACGCAAATTCATCATCAAATTAATTTTTATGAAATTGAATTGGATCGTTTAGAATTTGAATCAAAATTCTCTATCAATATGATTAATCAATTTAATCAAAACGAAAAAAATAATGAAATAAATTCGGTTCAAGAAAAACTAAATTTATATTACACGATTATTAATTCGTAGAAAAACGTTTTCGGCATAATTTTTTATTGTAAATTCGACTTAATATTTAGAATTTGAAATGAAAAAATTAACTATGTTTTTTAGCTTAATGATTTTATCGTTAAGTTTTGCATTTGGTCAACAAACTGAAAAACCAAAAATTTATAGTGAAGAAGCAAATCCGAAAGTAGATATCGCGAATGCGGTACAAAAAGCTTCTGCTGAAAAGAAACACGTTTTATTGCAAATTGGTGGTAATTGGTGCGCTTGGTGTGTGATGTTTGATAAATTGACAAAAGAAAATCAAGAAGTAAAAGATTATATTGCGAATAATTATGAAGTGGTTCATGTAAATTATTCTCCAAAAAATAAAAACGAAGAAACGTTAGCTGCATTGAAACACCCAGAGCGTTTTGGATTTCCTGTTTTTGTAATTTTAGATGAGAAAGGAAATTTAATTCACACACAAAACTCAGCTTATCTTGAAAGCAAAGAAGTGAAAGGACATGATCCGAAAGTTGTGTTAGAGTTTTTACAAAACTGGTCTTACAAAGCATTAGATCCAGCGAGTTATACTAAAAAATAATATGCGTTAAGCACGTATCGTATAGAGAATCAATCTGCAAAAGCATAAACTTTTTAGATTGATTCTTTTTTATTTCGGTTATTGATTAACTTTGTGAGATGAACAAAATTTTGGTTACACCATTTATTCTGTTGGTAAGATTTTATCAATTAGCGATTTCTCCTTGGATGGGAAGCAATTGTAGATATCAACCAACTTGCTCTTCTTATATGATAGAGGCGCTAAAAGAACATGGTTTGCTAAAAGGTTTGTGGCTCGGAACAAAAAGAATTGGTCGCTGTCATCCTTGGGGAGGACATGGATACGACCCTGTACCTAAAAAGAAAAATTAATGATTAACTTAATTTCGTTTATCGATTGGAATCCAAAACCTTATTTATTTGAAATAGCAGGATTCAAAGTACATATTTACAGTTTATGTTGGATAGTCGCCTTTGTCGTAGGCTGGTATTTGATGTCGAACATTTTCAAGAAAGAAAATCAGAAAAAAGAATTACTTGACCCTTTATTCCTTTACACATTTATTGGAGCAATTGTAGGTGCAAGACTCGGAGAATATATTTTTTATGATCCTGCTGCGTTTATTGAACGACCAATCGAAGTTTTCTTACCTGTACAACACTCACCAGGACAAAGTGCTTTCTTTGGATTATTACAAGATTACGAATTTGTAGGATTTAGTGGACTTGCAAGTCACGGAGCTGCATTAGGTGTAATTTTAACTTCCTATTTATTTAGTAGAAAATATTTGCATCGTAATGTATTGTGGTTGTTAGACCGTATTGCTGTTGTTGTTCCTTTTGGTGGAGCTGCGGTTCGAATTGGAAATTTTTACAACTCAGAAATTGTAGGAAAAGCATCAGAATTACCTTGGGCAGTAAAATTTCATCAACAAAGTTTGGGATATGGAGAAGTAATTCCTCGTCATCCAGCTCAAATTTATGAAGCGATTGGATATGTTATCTTAGGAATTATTATGCTTTATATGTACAACAAAACAGATAAGACAAAATATTTGGGAGCTTTGTTAGGCATATTCTTATTTTTATTATTTTTAATACGATTTGTTGTTGAGTTCTATAAAGAAAATCAAGGAGAAGAAGCAGTTGCTCAAATGTTGAATATAGGATTAAACAATGGTCAAATCTTAAGTATTCCTTTTATGTTAATCGGTTTATACTTATTTATCTCTTCTAAAAATAGATTAGATATCAATCAACCTTAGAATTATTATAAACTTAGAAATAAATTTTAAACTTATGGGATTTTTTAAAGAATTTAAAGAGTTTGCAGTAAAAGGTAACGTAGTAGATTTAGCTGTCGGTGTAGTTATCGGTGGTGCCTTTGGTAAAATTGTTACTTCTTTAGTTGAAGATATCATTACGCCAGCCATTTTAAATCCAGCCTTAAAAGCTATTAACGCTGAAAATTTAGCTGCATTAGTAATACCAGGGACTGCAATTAAATATGGTAGCTTTTTAGCTGCTGCTATTTCTTTTATAGTTGTTGCATTTGCTTTATTCGTAATGATTAAAGGAATTAACAAATTGAAAAAAGAAGCTCCTGCTGAAGAACCAGCTCCAGCTGGTCCAACACAAGAAGAATTATTGGCTGAAATTCGTGATTTGTTAAAAAACAAATAATCATTTTTCGAACAATTAATAAAACAAAAAAGGTTCGCAAATTGCGAACCTTTTTTTATCGATTATTTTCAAACTAATTCATTAAGAAGGCGTTTGAGTTTGCATTTGCATTTCTTCTCCACCTCCCATTTCTTCACCGTCAGGGCGTTGTTGTTTATTCTTTTCTCTTTCGTTTGTTTTCTTAAAACGATATGTAAATGATAAATTTAATGAACGTTTCATCCAACGCATACTTTCATAATTTGTGTAATCTGCTCCATAAGTCGTAGATTCTCTTTTTCTTGAGTTGAACACGTCACGAATATTTAAAGATAATGTAGCTTGTTTCTTGAACAAATCTTTTGATAAAGAAAAATCCATTGACAAATTATCTTCAATTTTTTGTTGAGCCGTTTTCATGCTTCCCATGTAATTTCCAGCAACCTGAATTTTGAAATCTGCAGGTAATATAAAGTTAGAAGACAAACGTCCACGAGAACTAAATCCGTCTCCAGAGAAATCTTGCGTATCTACTTTTGTACTTTCTACTCCTGTTACAGGATCTTTTACAACGTTTGTTTCTTCGTAGAAACCTGTTCTATTGTATCCAAATAAATTTACATTGAACATCAAACTCCACCATTTAGCTGGTTTGTAAGTCGCTGTTAAATCTAAACCATAACGATCTTCATCACCAATGTTGATTGGTTTTGTAATAAATACTTCATCTCCGTTATCGTTATAATTTTTACGTTGAAACTGATTAATCATATCAGTTGTTCTTTGGTAAAATAAACTTGGCGTTACCATCAACTTTCCTACAGTTGTGATATAAGCTAACTCGTATGAATTTGTATAAGTAGGATTAAGATCTGGATTACCATTTCTTACATTTCTATCATCTGTTGCAGAAAAGAAAGGCATTAACATGAATCCCATTGGACGACGAACACGACGAGAATAACTTAATTGTAATTCGTTTTTCTCAGTAAACTTATAATTCAACGTTAATGTTGGGAATAAATCTGTATATTTTTTTGAAATATTTTCTCCGCTTGTGTAGTTTTTGATTTTCATATCAGAACTCTCTAAACGTAAACCTGCGAAGTATTGAAATTTTTCTCCAATTGCGTTTCCATATTGTGTATAAGCTGCAAATACATTTTGTTGATTATCTACATTTGCAAAGAATCTACTATCTTCTTCATAATCTCCAGCGTCAGTTAAAAAGAATGTTCTGTTATTAGTTTTCGTATCACTAAAATCAGCACGAGCACCCAATTCAAATTTTCCTTTTTCTCCAATTGGACGAACGTAATCTGCCGTTAAAACAATATTTTTCTGATCTTCTAAATTATCAGTAATACGATTTGTAATTTTATCTTTATAAATTCCAGTTGTTTTATCAAGTTCTTTTGTCAATCCATCAACAAGACCATCTTCGTCTTCTTTTTGAGATGAAAAACGACCTGTAAAAACAAATTCATGACCTTTTTTATCAAACTCGTGTTTATAATTAAAATCTAAATCAAAGTTATTTTCAATTTCTTTCTCATTCTGAAGATTATATTCATTCTTCAAGAAAGTCATTGCATTATCAAAATAATTATAATCAACTAAAGCATTGTTATTTCCATTATTGTAACGATAACCTGCAGATAAACCTATTGTATTTTTATCATCTAAATAATATTCTCCACCCAAACGAATGTTGTAATTTCTACGAATTCTATTATTATCTCGGTTTGTAGATCTATATTGTTTTACAACATCTGTTCCTTCATTATAACTTGTCATAAAAGCAGAACCTTCACCTTCTCTATCCATATAACGAGAACCTAAAGTTGTAAAAATGTTATATTTTTTTGTTTTATAATTCAAGTTTACATTTCCTCCAACCATTTTAGGAATTCCTCCATTCAAGGTTACAGAACCATTAAAACCTGTATTAGAACCTTTTTTCAATACAATATTGATGATCCCCGCAGAACCTGAAGCTTCGTAACGAGCAGAAGGGTTTGTTACCAATTCAATACGTTCTACATTTTCGGCTGGAATATTTTTTAAAGCTTCCGCTACATCAGAAACACCCAACATTCCCGAAGGTTTTCCATCAATCAAGAATTTTACATTATCATTTCCTCTCAACGAAACATTTCCTTCTGCATCAACAGAAACCGATGGTACATTTGCTAAAGCATCAGACAATGTTTGACCTTGCGACATTGGATCATTCGCCATATCATACACTTTTTTGTCCAATTCTACTTTATAAATTGGCTTTTCCGCTGTTACAACTGCTGCTCCTAACGAAACTGTTTGCGTCGTTTTTACAGTAAAAGTACCTAGATCTAATGCAGATTCTAAATTAATCTGTTTTTCTATTACATCGTATCCCAATGGCTCAATCACAAGAACATATTGCCCAGCCTTTGCTTCTACTGTAAATTCTCCTTTTGCATCCGTTGCCGCTTCTGCCACAACTCCATCTTCCGAGCTTTCAAGCGATATTGTAGTGTATTCTACAGGTTTGTTTTCACTTGATAAGACTTTCCCTTTAATTTTTAAAAGCTCTTGCGCATTCAATCCTGCACAAACACAAATAAAAATCAAAGCAAATAAACTTCTTAACCTCATTTGTTTAATTTTTCGTTTTGTAGTTTTATAATTTTACAACTTGTTTGACAATCCTTTTTGGAAAAGGTTTAATCGATTTCAAAAATAATTTAAAAAATATTGGTCGATTATTCATCACAAATGTTACATCTTTTAAAAGATTTCATCATAACCGAAAAATTTTAACATTTATCGTTTTAAACCTTTTTAATTTTTTGAAGTCTTAAGAATAAATAAAACAAAAAAAGTTGATAATTATGAGAACAGCATTTTATAAATATGTAGGATTAGGATTAATTGCTTTCACTTTAACAACTGCTTCAGCGCAAGACAGAAATGAAGGATCGAGAGAGCAGAAATTACAACAATTAAAAAAAGATTTGAACTTGACAGATGCTCAAGTCATCAAAATCAAACAAATTGAGGACAGCTACAAAGACGAAAAAATTGAATTGAAAAAGAAAATGAAAGAAGTTCGTCAAAAAGAATTTAATGAAATCAATGCTGTTTTTACGCCAGAACAAAAAGCAACATTGAAGGAATTGCACGCCAAAAAACATCAAAATAAAAAAGGAGCTAATTAATAGCTCCTTTTTTATTTAATACAATTATTACAACTTAATACGTTTATCTTTTTTACAAAGCAACTAGGCAATCGTCACAACACCTGAGTTACAAAAACCTTTTACATACATTCTACTGCCACTATGTTGCCTTCATCTTGCCTTGATGTTGGGAGTATCCTGCTACTGTCCCGTCCTAATGACCCGTCCTAAAATAACTATACATGTTTTTAAATAAATCCTGTTATAGTTATACACCAATTGATCTTAATCCTAAATTTACTATACAAGGGAGTTTTGATTATTAAAACTTCTATTATAATTTTTCCATCTTTTCTTTTTAATCGTCTTTGTTCAAATTGAATTTCAATTGTTTTATATATTCATAAGGACGTAACGAAGTCACTTGAAAAAAAAACATCAGAAAAGTGACGTACAGAGGAAAAGCCTCCTAACTCAGCTAAGTCTTTTACAGAATATTTATGGTATGTACTATTTATTTGGTTGATAAATGAAGTAGAGGAGATGCTTGCTTCTCAAATCTACAAAAATCAAATCAATGTTTCTTGTTTTTAATGTATGCTATAATAAGTTATAATGTTTTTTTAATTAATGATTCCCGCTTCGCGGTAATTTTCGCGAGTCCTTAACCACAAAGTATCCGCTGTTGCTTTGCTTAAATCAGCAAACCATCACCGTTTAATCATTTGTTGTAGTAAAAATCAAAACATTTGTATAAAATATTTTAACCATGACTTTTTGTATAAAAAACAACTAAACTAGCATCACAACACCTGAACTACAAAAATCTTTTATATACATTCTACTGCCACTATGTTGCCTTTATCTATTCAAGTATACACTCAAACACTCTTAGTATATGTTGTTTACATTTAGTGAGTGTTCGTAATCAACCTCACCTTATGGGTGTACAATCACCCTCAAAAATTATAATTTATGCTATAATAAGCTCAATTCCTGCTTTCTCTGCTTTGTATTTTATTTTAGTCATCAGTTCATAATAACTCCAATTCCTCAGTACAAATTCTTCTTCTTTAGCTAGCTCGATTTTTTCTTCTTGATCCAATAAAATAAGTGTTCCTGCTTTATATTTGATACAAAAATCAATTAACATTTTACTATAGACATGTAGTCTATGATGCACATAATTTTTTTCTACTTGACTCATTTTATCTAGGGCTTTTAGTTTTCTCGTTCTTCCTTTTCCCGATTTCGCATAGGCTACTCCTGCTTGCGTTCGTTGACGGGATGCTTGTATCGCTAACCTTCGGTAAAGAAACTCTTCTTTAGTACCAATAGTAAGCCGAGATTTACCTACTTTTACAACCAATGGATATTCCAACGACAAGGAAGCTTCTGCAATAATTTCGGATTGTAATTGATGGTTTTCTTTTTCAACTTCAACGGCTACTAACCAAAATATTTTACTTTTTTCTAACTTTATTTGTGAAGTGCAAAGTTTTATTTCTCCACTTATCACTTGTTCCAGTAGTTTTTTATTACCTGTAAAATCTTTTCCTAAATAAGTTTTGAATGGTATTTTAAATAAGATAAAACAAAAATTTTTCTTCTCTTCATTATAACATAATTTAGTTATTTTACTGCTATTAAAAGGAAATGCCATAGCTCGTTTAAAATTTTTTAATGAGATTTCACCTTTCCAATATTTGACACAATCTTTTTTAAAAGATTGATACAACATATTATTCAAACAAGATAAAATATTCATTGGAACTTCTCCTTTAAAACGATTTGAAAGTACACGATAAATGGTATTCATTCTAGAGCACTCTAGTATACCCTCTGCATCTTTCTTCTCGTCCATTAATTTATATTTAACTCCTTCAGAGAGGTAAAAAAAATCTTTCATCATTTCTTGTACATACAAATGAGAAACAATCAAATTAGCGGCTTTAAAACATCTATTTTGCCATTTATAAAGCGTATCCAAAACTTCTTTACGTTCTTCTTGAGTTGGTAAATCGATAATTAATTGTATTTTTCGAGTGAGTATTAAAGTAGATTTTTCCATCATCAATAGTTTAGTGATTGAACTTTGTTTTGTTGAGTGAATTTATAGGCGACTATAAATTCGTTGTGTACTTCTTTTTGAGACAGTTCTAATTCTTCAGCGATATTGGCAAAAGATTGTTTATGCTTACATCGAAGTTTTAATATCAACGATTGTGTTTCGGTCATTTGATTTTGTTCCTTTTCCTTAGAAACTATTTTCTTTTTAGACACTAATACATCATGACTATTTATAAGGTTCTTAACATCCTCTATTGCACTTTTAATCTCCTTGCTCGTTTCTGAAACTCTTTTTCCCATTGCATTGGCAATCGATTTGTATCTGAATCCATATTTCAAACAGAGTTCAATCAAATGTTTTCTTTCAGCACTTAATAAGGGTAATATTTTTCTAATTTCTTCATAATGTTGGTCATGTATTATTTTATCCTTTATGTTTTCTGCAACCTCTAACGGATCGTATCCAGTCAAATAACTATCATAATTCTCGTAACTATCTAATGAATGCACCGACCTAAAAAATTTATTTTTAGATCTTCTATAATGCGAATAACAACTTTGTTTCAAAACAAGTCGCGTGAAATAAAAGATATGTTCAGGTCTTTCTATGTTATCTCGATATTCCCATAATTTCAGAAACGCATCTTGTACCAAACATTCTACAACAAATTCATCATAAACTATTTGTTTACCAATCCAAAAAAGTAATCTTTTATGTCGTGAATAGATTTGCTCCAAAGCTTTGGGATCGCCTTTTTTAAATAATTCATATTCTTTTTCTAGCATAATAAAGGTGGTTTTAATTATGTTTTACATGATGCGTATTACGTTCTACGTTTTTACATAGTTTTTTAATTCAACATTAGTTTTAAAAGTCACTCCTTACCCTGTACATCGCGCCAACTTTGTTTTAGGGAAAGGGAGTTTTATTTTCACGGTTTATGTTCTACGCTAACGCTTTTCGTTTTTTCTTATTAATAATCAAATTCACTTTTAACAACGGATTTTG